>NZ_JBHWDU010000055.1:0-17701 GCF_042734825.1 Kitasatospora sp. NPDC059648
GACCGCCCGCCCGCTTCGGGTTGGCCACGCCCCCCTGCCGCGGGTGCGGGTCCCCCCCCGCCAATGGGCGCTGGTACCCGATCTCGCGCACCCCACGGCCATTCCGCGTTTCACTGGGCAGGCGTAGGGTGGGGCCCTACTCGCCAGTAACTTGAAGGGCAGGGACCCCATGACCACCGCGACCCGCAGCGAGTTCGACCTGGGCATCGCCCTGACCGGACATCCCGAGGAAGCAGGCCGCTACGAGGCCGAACTCGGGGCCGGCTGGCAGATCGGGGGCGGGGTCAACGGCGGGCTGCTGCTCGCCGTGGCCGGACACGCGCTGTCGCTGGAGCACGAGCAGCATCCGGATCCGGTGTCGATCAGCGGTTACTACCTGTCCGCCTCCACCCCCGGCCCGGCCACCGTCCGCACCGAGGTGCTGCGCACCGGCCGCGGCCTGTCCACCGGCACCGCCTCGCTCAGCCAGGGCGGCGTCGAACGCCTGCGCGTGGTGGCCAGCCACGGCGATCTCGGCGCCGTCGAGGGCGAGGTGCGCACCAGCGCCACCCCGCCGCAGCTGCCGCCGCCGGACCAGTGCATCGGCGTCGAGCACGCGCCCAAGCAGCTGATCGAGCAGGCCGCCCTGCTGGAGCGCTTCGACCTGCGGCTCGACCCGGCCACCGTCGGCTGGGCGCTCGGGCAGCCCTCCGGCCAGGGCCGGATCCAGGGCTGGTTCCGGCTCGCCGACGGCCGCGAGCCCGACCCGCTGCTGCTCCTGCTGGTCGCCGACGCGCTGCCGCCGGTCACCTTCGACCTCGGCCTGCCCGGCTGGGCCCCGACCATCGAGCTGACCGTCCACCTGCGGGCCAAGCCGGCCCCGGGCTGGCTGCGGGTGGTCCACTCCACCCGCAACCTGGCCGGCGGCTACTTCGAGGAGGACGCCGAGGTCTGGGACTCGGCCGGCCGCCTGGTCGCCCAGTCCCGCCAGCTGGCACGGGCGCCGCGGTAGGGCCTGTCCGGCGGATCCTGCCGGACGCGTGAAGCCGGGCGGGCTCCGGGGTCCACCCGAGCGGTATTACCGGTGGTTACATTCCTGTGACACGCCGTACGTGTGCGACGCGCGGAACTGGGGAGTAACACGGTCAGCGGCGAGCCCCGCCGCTGACCGTCACCGCCGACGGCCGCCCGCCGACGCCAGGAGCCTCGATGACCAGCCGCAAGGGCCGCGCCCGCCGCAACTCCGACTGCACCGCCGGTGGCCTGCGCCCCGCGCTGCGGGCGCCGCACCGGCCGCGACGGGAGGAGGGGGCCGAGCAGGCGTTCGTCATCGGGGTGCTCACCAGCGCGGCCGACTTCGCGCGGGCCCGCGCCTGGGGGGTCAGCGACGCGCCCGATTACGACCGCTACCTGGCCGACACCGCCGAGCTGCTGGCCGACGCGCTGGAGCGCTTCGAGACCGTCCGGGCCCGGATGTTCCACCCGCAGGACTTCGAGGAGTTCTGCGTGCTGCACGGCCTGGACCCGGCCGAGCCCGCCGCCCGCGACCGCTACCTCGTCAACCCGCCGCTGCAGACCCAGCTGCTGGCCTATCAGGGCGAGGAGCTGGCGGGGGACTTCGTGCCGAGGCTGGTCCGGGCCCGCGAGAACGGGCTGACGCTCTGCCACGCCGACCTGCTGCTGGACGGCGCGCTGCTCGGGGGCGCGGGCCGGGCGGAGGCGGACGAGGAGCGCGCGCGATGGGTGCGCGCCGCCCACCAGCGCGGGAGCGAGGTGTTCCGCCGGATGCTGGTCGGCGCGGGCGCCGGGGTGTACGAGCTGCGGCTGCGGGTGGACGCGCCGGGCGGGCGGCTGACCGCGGCGGCCCGGGTGCTCCAGTGGGAGGACGGCGTGGTGCGGATCAACGACGAGGAGCTGGAGCTGGTGTGCGCGGTGCTGTGCGCCGGGCTGGCGCTGGAGCTGCCGGCCGTCGCGGTGCTGCACGGCTCGCAGGGCTCGGCGGCTTCCTGCGGGGAGTACCTGCCCGCCGCCTGGGCCTGGTCGAGCGGCGGCCCGGACTGGGCGCCGGCCGCCCGTCCGGTGCGGCTGGACGGGGTGGCGGCGCAGCCGGGCTACAGCCTGGGCACAGTCTGCTGAACGCGACCGATCGCGGAAATGCCGCGGCGCGGCTCCGGAGTCCGGGACCGCGCCGTGACGTTTCTGCCTGCTGTTGCTGGTCGGCGAGCCTCAGCTCGCGTCCTCCTCGCGCACCGCGCGGCGCGCGTCGGGGTTGAGCACACCCCAGGAGATCAGCTGCTCGGTGAGGATCGACGGCGACTGGTCGTAGATCACGGCCAGAGTGCGCAGGTCGTCCTGGCGGATCGAGAGGACCTTGCCGTTGTAGTCGCCGCGCTGGCTCTGGATGGTCGCCGCGTAGCGCTGCAGCGGGCCGGCCTTCTCGGACGGGACCTGGGTCAGTCTCTCCAGGTCGAGGACCAGGCGCGGCGGCGGCTCGGCCGCGCCGCCCGGGGTGCCGCCGGGCAGGAGCTCCTGCACCGGAACGCCGTAGAACTCGGCGAGCTCGGCCAGCCGCTGCACGGTGACCGCACGATCGCCGCGCTCGTACGAGCCGACGACGACTGCCTTCCAGCGCCCCTGGGACTTCTCCTCGACACCATGCAGGGAGAGCCCCTGCTGAGTGCGGATCGCTCGGAGCTTGCCTCCGAGCTGCTTCGCGTAGTCGCTGGACATTGATCTCCCCGGACGAGATTGCTTCGCGTTCAGTGGTGGGTCACGGGCGATGGCCGGCGTCGTTACCGGTGGGTTCGACGCCCGTCTCGTAACTCACTGTGAGGTTACGTAGAGTAAGGTAGTTGCGTCAAGCCGAATGGGGCACTCGTGCGAATGGCTCGCATCGTCGGCGCGTCCGGGGCGTTAACCGGGCGAAGCGGAACGGTGGGCGTCCGTTTGCCACTCCGGGGCACTGGTAGGATGTCCCGAAGCCCACGCCCGGTCGGCGGGGGCAGAATCCCAGACATCCTTTAAGGCCCGTCCCGTGAGGCGGGGAAGGAGGTCCGCTTCGGCATGACCACACACCAGGAACCGACGCCGCGGCCGCCGCACCAGGTGCTGGACGGCACGGACATCACCCGGGTTATCACCCGGATAGCGCACGAGATCGTCGAGCGCGCCAAGGGCGCGGAGGACGTCGTGCTGCTCGGCATCCACACCAGGGGCGTCCACCTCGCCCGCCGCCTGCACGGCAGGCTGGCCCAGATCACCGGGAGCGAGATCCCGCTGGGCACCCTGGACATCACCATGTACCGGGACGACCTGCGGCTGAAGCCCGCCCGGGCCCTGGAGCACACCGAGATCCCGCCCGGCGGCATCGACGGCAAGCTCGTCATCCTCGTCGACGACGTGCTCTTCTCCGGCCGCACCATCCGAGCCGCGCTCGACGCGCTGAACGACATCGGCCGACCGCGCGCCGTGCAGCTCGCCGTCCTGGTCGACCGCGGCCACCGGGAGCTTCCGATCCGGGCCGACTACGTGGGCAAGAACCTCCCCACCTCGCTGCGCGAGGCCGTGCAGGTCCGCCTCGCCGACACCGACGGCGTGGACGCCGTCCTGGTCGGCGACCGCGACTACACCGCCCGCAGCTCGCAGGCCCTGGCCTCCCAGCCCACCGAACCGCACCTCCCGGAGTAACCCGCGTGAAGCGCCACCTCGTCTCCGCCGCCGATCTCAGCCGCGACGACGCGCTGCTGATCCTGGACACCGCCGAGGAGCTGGCCCAGCTCTCCGGCCGGGCCGTCAAGAAGCTGCCCACGCTGCGCGGCCGTACCGTCGTCAACCTGTTCTTCGAGGACTCCACCCGCACCAAGACCTCCTTCGAGGTCGCCGAGAAGCGGCTGTCCGCGGACGTCATCAACTTCTCCGCCAAGGGCTCGTCGGTCTCCAAGGGCGAGAGCCTCAAGGACACCGCGCTGACCCTCCAGGCGATGGGGGCCGACGCCGTCGTCATCCGCCACCACGCCTCGGGCGCGCCGGCCCGGCTGGCCCAGTCCGACTGGCTGCACGGCAGCGTGATCAACGCCGGCGACGGCACCCACGAGCACCCCACCCAGGCGCTGCTCGACGCCTTCACCATGCGCCGCCACCTCAACGCCGGGCCGGGCAACGACCTGGCCGGCCGCCGGGTGACCATCGTCGGCGACGTCCTGCACAGCCGGGTCGCCCGCTCCAACGTGCACCTGCTGACCACCCTCGGCGCCCAGGTGACCTTCGTCGCCCCGCCGACCCTGCTGCCGATCGGCATCGAGAACTGGCCGTGCGAGGTCAGCTACGACCTGGACGGCGTGCTGCCCAAGACCGACGCCCTGATGATGCTGCGGGTGCAGCGCGAGCGGATGAACGCCGCGTTCTTCCCGACCGAGCGCGAGTACAGCCGCCGCTACGGGATGAACGGCATCCGGATGGCCCAGCTGCCCGAGCACGCCATCGTGATGCACCCCGGCCCGATGGTCCGCGGCATGGAGATCACCGCCGAGGTCGCCGACTCGCCGCGCTGCACCGTGGTCGAGCAGGTCGCCAACGGCGTCTCCGTCCGGATGGCCGTCCTGTACCTGCTGCTCGGCGGAGCCACCCTCGCCGACACCGCCGCCCGCACCGACTCCGTGGAGAACGCCCAGTGACCAGCTACCTGATCCGCAACGCCAAGATCCTGGGCGGCGCCCCGCAGGACCTCCACCTCGCCGACGGCGTCATCCAGGCGATCGGCACCGGCCTGGCGGCCGAGGCCGACATCGAGATCGACGCCACCGGCATGATCGCCCTGCCCGGCCTGGTCGACCTGCACACCCACCTGCGCGAGCCCGGCCGCGAGGACGCCGAGACCGTGCTCACCGGTACCCGGGCCGCCGCGATGGGCGGCTTCACCGCCGTGCACGCGATGGCCAACACCACTCCGGTGGCCGACACCGCCGGTGTCGTCGAGCAGGTCTGGCGGCTCGGCCAGGAGGCCGGCTACTGCGACGTGCAGCCGGTCGGCGCCGTCACCGTCGGCCTGGAGGGCAAGAAGCTCGCGGAGCTCGGCGCGATGCACGAGTCCGCCGCGAACGTCCGGGTCTTCTCCGACGACGGCAAGTGCGTGGACGACGCGGTGCTGATGCGCCGCGCCCTGGAGTACGTCAAGGCCTTCGACGGCGTCGTCGCCCAGCACGCCCAGGAGCCGCGGCTGACCGAGGGCGCCCAGATGAACGAGGGCCAGGTCTCCGGCGAGCTCGGGCTCGGCGGCTGGCCGGCCGTCGCCGAGGAGTCGATCATCGCCCGCGACGTGCTGCTCGCCGCGCACGTCGGCTCCCGGCTGCACGTCTGCCACCTCTCCACCGCCGGCTCGGTCGAGATCGTCCGCTGGGCCAAGTCCAAGGGCTGGGACGTCACCGCCGAGGTCACCCCGCACCACCTGCTGCTGACCGACGAGATGGTCCGCTCCTACGACCCGGTGTACAAGGTGAACCCGCCGCTGCGCACCGCCGAGGACGTCCAGGCGCTGCGCAACGCGCTCGCCGACGGCACCATCGACGCCGTCGCCACCGACCACGCGCCGCACCCGGCCGAGGACAAGGACTGCGAGTGGGCCGTGGCCGCGATGGGCATGGTCGGCCTGGAGACCGCGCTGTCGGTCGTGCAGCAGACCATGGTCGACACCGGCCTGCTGAACTGGGAGGGCGTCGCGGACCGGATGTCGCACCGCCCGGCCCGGATCGGCCGTCTCACCGGCCACGGTCGGCCGATCTCGGTGGGTGAGCCCGCCAACCTGGTGCTCTTCGATCCCGCGTACCGTGGTGCCGTGAATCCCGAGAGCTTCGCCACCCGCAGCCGCAACACCCCCTACAAGGGCATGGACCTGCCCGGACGGGTGCACGCCACCTTCCTGCGCGGCCGCGCCACCGTGCTGGCCGGCGAGCTGGCCGAGCAGGGCGGCCTGGAGTGATGGACTACGCCACGCTCGCCAGGGAGCAGGCGAAGGTCACCAACTGGCCGGGTTACATCGGCTGGTCGATCGGGCTGCTGATCGTCATCGGCCTGGTCTACTGGCTGATGCGCCAGGGCTGGAACTGGCGGCGCACCCTGCAGTCCGGGATCCCGCCGCTGCCCGCCGTGCCGGCCCGCGCCGGCCGGACCATCCTGGAGACCAGCGGGCGGTACCACGGCACCACCACCGCCGGGAACTGGCTCGACCGGGTCGTCGCGCACGGCCTGGGCACCCGCAGCCGGGCCGACCTCACCCTCGGCGAGGACGGCCTGCTGGTGCAGCGCCCCGGCGACGTCGACTTCTGGATCCCGGCCGAGCACCTGACCGGTGCCCGCACGGACTCCGGGATCGCCGGCAAGGTCGTCCCCTCCGGGCTGCTCGTCGTCACCTGGACGCACGAGGGCACCGAACTGGACTCCGGCTTCCGGGCCGACCACCCCGATGAGCACACCGCCTGGGTCGAGGCGATCGCCCAGCTCGCAACACGTACGAAGACGAAGAAGACGGAAGAGGCCGCGCAATGACCGCACCTGCCCCCACCACGCAGCGCCAACGGCGGGAGCGCATCCCGGCCGTGCTCGTCCTGGAGGACGGCCGGACCTTCGGCGGCCAGGCCTACGGCGCGACCGGCGAGACCTTCGGCGAGGCGGTCTTCAACACCGGCATGTCCGGCTACCAGGAGACCCTGACCGACCCGTCGTACCACCGCCAGGTGGTCGTGATGACCGCCCCGCAGATCGGCAACACCGGCTGGAACGACGAGGACGACGAGTCCAAGCAGATCTGGGTCGCCGGCTACGTCGTGCGCGACCCCGCCCGGGTGGCGTCCAACTGGCGCTCCCGCCGCTCGCTGGACGACGAGCTCGCCCGTCAGGGCATCGTCGGCATCAGCGGCATCGACACCCGCGCGCTGACCCGCCACCTGCGCGAGCGCGGCGCGATGCGCTGCGGCATCTTCTCCGGCGAGGCGCTGGCCGACCCGGCCGCCCTGCTCGCCCGGGTGCAGCAGTCGCCCGAGATGAAGGGCGCCGACCTGTGCGCCGAGGTGGCCACCACCGAGCCGTACGTCGTCCCCGCCGTCGGTGAGAAGAGGTTCACCGTCGCCGCGCTGGACCTCGGCATCAAGGCGATGACCCCCCAGCGTATGGCCGAGCGCGGCATCGAGGTGCACGTGCTGCCGGCCGACTCCACCCTGGAGGAGGTCTACGCGGTCAACCCGGACGGCGTCTTCTTCTCCAACGGCCCGGGCGACCCGGCCACCGCCGACCACCAGGTCGCCGTCGCGCAGGGCGTGCTGGAGCGCAGGACCCCGTTCTTCGGGATCTGCTTCGGCAACCAGATCCTCGGCCGCGCCCTGGGCTTCGGCACCTACAAGCTCAAGTACGGCCACCGCGGCATCAACCAGCCGGTGCAGGACCGCACCACCGGCAAGGTCGAGGTGACCGCCCACAACCACGGCTTCGCCGTGAACGCACCGCTGGACCAGGTGAGCGACACCCCCTACGGGCGGGTCGAGGTCTCCCACGTCTGCCTCAACGACGACGTGGTCGAGGGCCTGCAGGCGCTCGACGTGCCCGCCTTCAGCGTGCAGTACCACCCCGAAGCGGCCGCCGGCCCGCACGACGCCGCCTACCTGTTCGACCGCTTCGTGAAGCTCATGGAGGGCCAGCGTGCCTAAGCGCACTGACATCAAGTCCGTCCTGGTGATCGGCTCCGGGCCGATCGTCATCGGCCAGGCCGCCGAGTTCGACTACTCCGGCACCCAGGCCTGCCGCGTTCTCAAGGCCGAGGGCCTGCGGGTCGTGCTGGTCAACTCCAACCCGGCCACGATCATGACCGACCCGGAGATCGCCGACGCCACCTACGTCGAGCCGATCACCCCCGAGTTCGTCGAGAGGATCATCGCCAAGGAGCGCCCCGACGCGCTGCTGCCTACCCTGGGCGGCCAGACCGCGCTCAACACCGCGATCTCGCTGCACGAGGCGGGCACGCTGGAGAAGTACGGCGTCGAGCTGATCGGCGCCGACGTCGTGGCGATCAACAAGGGCGAGGACCGCGACCTGTTCAAGGGCGTCGTCGAGGCCGTCAAGGCCAAGATCGGGTACGGCGAGTCCGCCCGCTCGGTCATCTGCCACACCATGGACGAGGTGCTCGCCGGCGTCGACGAGCTCGGCGGCTACCCGGTCGTGGTGCGCCCCTCCTTCACCATGGGCGGCGCCGGCTCCGGTTTCGCCCACAACGAGGAGGACCTGCGCCGCATCGCCGGCCAGGGCCTGGCCCTCTCGCCGACCACCGAGGTGCTCCTGGAGGAGTCCATCCTCGGCTGGAAGGAGTACGAGCTGGAGCTGATGCGCGACAAGAACGACAACGTCGTGGTCGTCTGCTCCATCGAGAACTTCGACCCGATGGGCGTGCACACCGGTGACTCGATCACCGTCGCCCCGGCGATGACGCTCACCGACCGCGAGTACCAGATCCTGCGCGACATCGGCATCGCCGTCATCCGCGAGGTCGGCGTCGACACCGGCGGCTGCAACATCCAGTTCGCCGTCAACCCCGAGGACGGCCGGGTCATCGTCATCGAGATGAACCCGCGCGTCTCCCGCTCCTCGGCGCTCGCCTCCAAGGCCACCGGCTTCCCGATCGCCAAGATCGCCGCCAAGCTGGCCGTCGGCTACACCCTGGACGAGATCCCCAACGACATCACCGAGGAGACCCCGGCCTCCTTCGAGCCGACCCTCGACTACGTCGTGGTCAAGGTGCCGCGGTTCGCGTTCGAGAAGTTCCCGAGCGCGGACGCGACGCTGACCACCACCATGAAGTCCGTCGGCGAGGCCATGGCGCTCGGCCGCAACTTCCCCGAGGCGCTGCAGAAGGCGCTGCGCTCGCTGGAGAAGAAGGGCTCCCAGTTCAGCTGGACCGGCCCGCTGGGTGACAAGGCCGAGCTGCTGGCCAAGGCGGTCGTGCCGACCGACGGCCGGATCAACACCGTGATGGACGCCATCCGGGCCGGCGCCACCCCGGAGGAGGTGTTCGAGGCCACCAGGATCGACCCGTGGTTCGTCGACCAGCTCTTCCTGCTGGACGAGATCGCCGTCGAGCTGGCCGAGGCCGCCGAGCTCACCCCCGAGCTGCTGCGCCACGCCAAGCGGCACGGGTTCTCCGACCAGCAGATCGGCGAGATCCGCGGCCTGAAGCCGGACGTCGTCCGCGAGGTGCGCCACGCGCTGGGCATCCGCCCGGTGTTCAAGACCGTCGACACCTGCGCCGCCGAGTTCGCAGCAAAGACCCCGTACTTCTACTCCTCGTACGACGAGGAGAGCGAGGTCGCCCCGCGCACCAAGCCGGCCGTGATCATCCTCGGCTCGGGCCCGAACCGCATCGGCCAGGGCATCGAGTTCGACTACTCCTGCGTGCACGCCTCCTTCGCGCTGGCCGACGCCGGGTACGAGACCGTCATGGTCAACTGCAACCCCGAGACCGTCTCCACCGACTACGACACCTCCGACCGGCTCTACTTCGAGCCGCTCACGCTGGAGGACGTGCTGGAGATCGTCCACGCCGAGCAGCAGGCCGGCCCGCTGGCGGGCGTGATCGTCCAGCTCGGCGGCCAGACCCCGCTGGGCCTGGCCCAGGCGCTCAAGGACAACGGCGTGCCGATCGTCGGCACCCAGCCCGAGGCGATCGACCTCGCCGAGGAGCGCGGCGCCTTCGGCCGCGTGCTGCGCGACGCCGGCCTGCCCGCCCCCAAGCACGGCACCGCCTTCTCCTTCGAGGAGGCCAAGGCGATCGCCGACGAGATCGGCTACCCGGTCCTCGCCCGCCCGTCCTACGTGCTCGGCGGCCGCGGCATGGAGATCGTCTACGACGAGGTCTCGCTCGCCTCCTACCTGGAGCGGCACGCCGGCCTGATCTCCGAGCACCCGGTGCTGATCGACCGCTTCCTCGACGACGCGGTGGAGATCGACGTCGACGCGCTCTACGACGGCAGCGAGCTCTACCTCGGCGGCGTCATGGAGCACATCGAGGAGGCCGGCATCCACTCCGGCGACTCCGCCTGCGCGCTGCCCCCGATCACCCTCGGCGGCTACGACATCAAGCGCCTGCGCACCTCCACCGAGGCCATCGCGCGCGGTGTCGGCGTCCGCGGCCTGATCAACATCCAGTTCGCGCTGGCCGGGGACATCCTCTACGTGCTGGAGGCCAACCCGCGCGCCTCCCGCACCGTCCCGTTCACCTCCAAGGCGACGGCCGTGCCGCTGGCCAAGGCCGCCGCCCGGATCTCGCTCGGCGCCACCATCGCCGAGCTGCGCGCCGAGGGCCTGCTCCCGGCCGAGGGCGACGGCGGCACGCTGCCGGCCGACGCCCCCATCGCGGTCAAGGAGGCCGTGATGCCGTGGAGCCGCTTCCGCGACACCCACGGCCGCGGCGTGGACACCGTGCTCGGCCCGGAGATGCGCTCGACCGGCGAGGTCATGGGCATCGACAAGGTCTTCGGCACGGCGTACGCCAAGGCGCAGGCCGGCGCGTACGGCGCGCTGCCGACCCGGGGCAAGGTCTTCGTCTCGGTCGCCAACCGGGACAAGCGCAACCTGGTCTTCCCGGCCCGGGCGCTGGTCGGCCTCGGGTTCGAGGTGCTCGCCACCGCCGGCACCGCCGAGGTGCTGCACCGCGGCGGGATCCCGTCCACGCTGGTGCGCAAGCACAGCGAGGGCGAGGGCCCGAACGGCGAGAAGACCATCGTCCAGCTGATCCACGACGGCGAGGTCGACCTGATCATCAACACGCCGTACGGCACCGGTGGCCGCCTCGACGGCTACGAGATCCGCACCGCCGCGGTCTCCCGCGGGGTGCCGTGCCTGACCACCGTCCAGGCGATGGGCGCGGCGGTCCAGGGCATGGACGCGCTGCTGCGCGACGAGGTCGGAGTGATGTCGCTCCAGGAGCACGCCGAGCTGATCAACGCCGGCCGCAAGTAGCACCACCGCAGTGGGGGGCACCGGAGTCGGATTGGTGCCCCCCACTCGTATGCCCGCCCGTCGCCCACCACCACCCCTCTTCCGACGGGCTGCGCCCGGGCCCTTAATTACGGTTCTCGCTGCGGGAGTTGACCCCCCTTTGTACAAGCTTCTGTTCGACCTCGTCTTCAAGAAGATGGACCCCGAGAAGGCCCACCACCTCGCCTTCTTCTGGATCCGCCTCGCCTCCTCCGTCCCCGGCCTGCGCACCCTGGTGCGGCTGGTCCTCGCCCCGCGCGACCGGGCGCTGCGGACCCGGGCCCTCGGCCTGGACCTGCCCGGCCCGTTCGGCCTCGCGGCCGGCTTCGACAAGAACGGCGTCGGCATCGACGGCCTGGCGATGCTCGGCTTCGACTACGTCGAGATCGGCACCATCACCGGCGAGCCCCAGCCCGGCAACCCGGCGCCCCGGCTGTTCCGCCTGGTCGAGGACCGCGCGCTGATCAACCGGATGGGCTTCAACAACCAGGGCTCGGCCCGGGTCGCCGCCCGGCTGGCCGCCCGCCCGCACACCAGCTCCACCCCGGTGATCGGCGTCAACATCGGCAAGACCAAGGTGGTCGAGGAGGCCGACGCCGTCGCCGACTACGTCAAGTCGACCGAGCGGCTGGCCAAGTACGCCGACTACCTGGTGGTCAACGTCAGCTCGCCGAACACCCCCGGGCTGCGCAACCTCCAGGCCGTCGACCACCTGCGCCCGCTGCTCGCCGCGGTGCGCGAGGCCGCCGACCGCACCACCGCGCACCACGTGCCGCTGCTGGTCAAGATCGCCCCCGACCTGGCCGACGAGGACGTCGACGCGGTCGCCGACCTCGCCCTGGAGCTGGGCCTGGACGGCATCATCGCCACCAACACCACGATCGGCCGCGAGGGCCTGCGGGCCGACGCCCGGCGGGTCGAGGAGATCGGCATGGGCGGCCTGTCCGGCGCCCCGCTCAAGGCCCGGGCCCTGGAGGTGCTGCAGCGGCTGCGCGCCCGTACCGAGGGCCGGCTGACGCTGGTCTCGGTCGGCGGCGTGGAGACCGCCGAGGACGCCTGGCAGCGGATCATCCACGGCGCCGACCTCGTGCAGGGCTACAGCGCCTTCATCTACGAGGGGCCGTTCTGGTGCCGCCGGATCCACAGGGGCCTGTCGGCCCGGGTCCGTGCCGCGGGCTTCCGCGACCTCGCGGCGGCCGTCGGCAGCGCCGTCCGCGGCTCCTGAGCCGCCGTAGCTCCCCCGGAGCGCCCGTACGACCCCCGGACCGCCCGCAGGACCCCGGGAACGCCCGCACGACCCTCGGAAAGGACGACATGACCCTCGCCCCGTTCGGCGCCCGGCTGCGCCAGGCCCTCGACACCCGCGGCCAGCTCTGCGTCGGCATCGACCCGCACGCCTCCCTGCTCTCCGCCTGGGGCCTCGGCGACGACCTCGCCGGGCTGGAGACCTTCAGCCGCACCGTGGTGGAGGCGCTGGCCGACCGGGTCGCCGTGCTCAAGCCGCAGGCCGCCTTCTTCGAGCGCTTCGGCAGCAAGGGCATCGCGGTGCTGGAGAAGAGCGTCGAGGAGGCCCGGGCGGCCGGAGCCCTCGTCCTGATGGACGCCAAGCGCGGCGACATCGGCTCCACCATGGCCGCCTACGCGGAGGCCTTCCTGTCGCCCGCGAGCCCGCTGTTCTCGGACGCCGTCACGGTCAGCCCGTACCTGGGCTTCGGCTCGCTGCGACCGGCCCTGGACCTGGCCCGCGAGCAGGGCTGCGGGGTGTTCGCGCTGGCGCTCACCTCCAACCCGGAGGGCGCCGAGGTGCAGCGCGCCGTCGGCGCCGACGGCGAGCCGGTCGCGGCGTCGGTGCTGCGGCAGCTGGCGGCCGAGAACGCGGACGCGGCGCCGCTGGGCTCCTTCGGCGCGGTGGTCGGCGCGACGCTGGCCGACGCCGGCGTGGACCTGGCCGTCAACGGCCCGCTGCTGGCCCCCGGGATCGGCGCCCAGGGCGCGACCATGGCGGACCTGCCGCGGGTGTTCGGCGCCTCGATGATCAACGTGGTGCCGAGCGTCAGCCGGGACGTGCTCAAGCACGGTCCCTCGGTGCCGGCCCTGCGGGAGGCGGCGGAGCGCTTCGTCGGGGAGTTCGCGGAGGCCGTCAAGTAGCGGAAGGCATCCGGCCGGTAGCCGTCCGGTGACCGTGCGCAGTGTCCGCAGGACGGCGGCGCGGCACCGGAGTTGACGTGAGCGCCGTCACATCGACCCCGTCAAAGTTTCGCAATCGCGGTCATTTTGCCCTGGAAAGTCCTGGTCGGCCTTGGCTGACCAGGACTTTTCGTGTTCTTTTCCTGACGTGGCGCCGCAATGCGGGTAGTGTCCGGCGATAGGTCATCGGCGAGCCGCGAACCCGTAGCTCCCGCAGGTCAGGGCCCTGTGGTTCCCCATTGGGCTCCTCTTGCGGACGATGTCCTAGGTACCGAACCAGTCATAGCTCAATCCCTTCCTTCCACACCCTGAGGTGAACGGCGTGGCTCTTCCGCCCCTTACCCCTGAACAGCGCACCGCCGCGCTCGCCAAGGCCGCCGAGGCTCGCCGGGAGCGCGCCGAGGTCAAGAACCGGCTCAAGCACTCCGGCGCCTCCCTGCACGAGGTGATCAAGGCCGGCAAGAACGACAACGACGTCATCGGCAAGATGAAGGTGTCGGCCCTGCTGGAGTCCCTTCCGGGCGTCGGCAAGGTCCGTGCCAAGCAGATCATGGAGCGCCTCGGCATCAGCGAGAGCCGCCGTGTCCGCGGTCTCGGCACGAACCAGATCGCCTCCCTGGAGCGGGAGTTCGGCGGTGGCGCCGCCTGACCGTGCCCCCGTGGTCCCGGGATCGTCCGCGATCCGGGATAATCGGTGCATGAGTGAGCGTCCGCGGCTGACCGTGCTCTCCGGCCCCTCGGGGGTCGGCAAGAGCACGGTCGTCGCTCATATGAGGAAGATGCACCCCGAGGTCTGGCTCTCGGTGTCGGCCACCACCCGGCACCCGAGGCCCGGCGAGAAGGACGGGGTCCAGTACCACTTCGTCGACAACGACGAGTTCGACAAGCTGGTCGCCAACGGCGAGCTGCTGGAGTGGGCCGAGTTCGCCGGGAACCGCTACGGAACCCCGCGCGCGGCCGTGCTGGAGAAGCTGGAGCGCGGCGAGCCCGTCCTGCTGGAGATCGATCTGCAGGGCGCCCGTCAGGTGCGCGCATCGATGCCGGAGGCCCAGCTGGTCTTCCTGGCCCCGCCGAGCTGGGACGAACTGGTCCGCCGACTGACCGGCCGCGGCACCGAGCCGCAGGACGTGATCGACCGGCGGCTGGAGGCGGCCAAGGTCGAGCTCGCGGCCGAGCCCGAGTTCGACACGACCCTTGTCAACACCTCCGTCGAGCAGGTAGCGGCCGAACTGCTAGCCTTGCTCGGTGTAGCCTGACCTGTCAGTCTTTTCCACCCTTTCGGAAGGTTTTCGCGTGTCCTCTTCCATGACCGCGCCCGAGGGCATCATCAACCCGCCGATCGACGAGCTGCTTGAGGCCACCGACTCGAAGTACAGCCTCGTGATCTACGCCGCCAAGCGCGCGCGCCAGATCAACGCGTACTACTCCCAGCTCGGCGAGGGCCTGCTGGAGTACGTCGGCCCGCTGGTCGACACCCACGTGCACGAGAAGCCGCTGTCGATCGCGCTGCGCGAGATCAACGCGGGCATGCTGACCGCCGAGGCGGTCGAGGCTGCCTGAGGCAGACCCGTACCTTCACCGGAGGGCCCGGCGGAATCCTTCTCCGCCGGGCCCTCCGGCGTTCCGTGTCGGGGCCGCCGGGCCCTCAGGTGCTCGCCGCGGGTGTTCGCCGTGAGGTGGGGCACCGTGCGGGTGGTGGCTGAGGGGCCGTAGGGTGAGCGGGTTCCCCGGGGTGGTCAGGCTCCCGGAGGTGATCAGGTTTCCGATGCGGAGAGAGGCCGGTACATGAGCGCGAGTGCGGACGCCCCCCGCGTGGTCCTCGGCGTCAGCGGCGGGATCGCCGCCTACAAGGCGTGCGAGCTGCTGCGCCGGTTCACCGAGTCCGGCCACCAGGTCACCGTGGTGCCCACCGCGGCGGCGCTGCACTTCGTCGGCGAGGCCACCTGGGCGGCGCTGTCCGGCCGGCCGGCCGCGACGGAGACCTGGGAGGACGTGCACGAGGTGCCGCACGTGCGGATCGGGCGGGAGGCCGACCTGGTGGTGGTCGCCCCCGCCACCGCCGACCTGATGGCCAAGGCCGCCCACGGGCTCGCCGACGACCTGCTGACCAACACCCTGCTCACCGCCGGCTGCCCGGTCGTCCTGGCGCCCGCGATGCACACCGAGATGTGGGAGCACCCGGCCACCCGGGAGAACGTCGCCACGCTGCGCCGCCGGGGCGTGATCGTGCTGGAGCCGGCCGTCGGGCGGCTCACCGGCAAGGACACCGGCAAGGGGCGGCTGCCCGACCCCGCCGCGATCTTCGACGCCTGCCGGGCCGTGCTGCGCCGCGGCGGTGCGGTGCCGACCGACCTGGCCGGGCGGCACGTGGTGGTCTCGGCCGGGGGCACCCGGGAGCCGCTCGACCCGGTGCGCTTCCTCGGCAACCGCTCCTCCGGCAAGCAGGGCTACGCGCTCGCCGTGACCGCCGCCGCGCGGGGCGCGAGGGTGACCTTGGTCTCGGCCAACGCCGAGCTGCCGGACCCGGCCGGGGTGGACGTGGTGCACGTCTCGACCGCGCTGGAGCTGCGCGAGGCGGCGCTGAAGGCGGCCGAGGACGCGGACGCCGTGGTGATGGCCGCGGCGGTGGCGGACTTCCGGCCCGCCGAGTACGCGACCGGCAAGATCAAGAAGGTCGAGGGGGTCGAGCCGGCGCCCGTCGCGCTGGTCCGCAACCCCGACGTGCTGGCCGAGCTGTCGGCGCACCGCCCCCGTTCGGGTCAACTCGTGGTGGGCTTCGCGGCGGAGACCGACGACGTGCTCGCCAACGGCCGTGCCAAGCTCGCGCGCAAGGGCTGCGACCTGCTGGTGGTCAACGAGGTCGGCAACGGCAAGGCGTTCGGTCAGGACGTCAACGAGGCCGTGGTGCTTGGCTCGGACGGCAGTGAGACCCCCGTACCGGTGGGTCCGAAGGAGGCGCTCGCGGACGTCGTCTGGGACCTGGTCGCAAAGCGGTTGGAACCGGGTCGGAACTGATCGAGTCCCGATCGAGAACGTTCTTGTTTTCCCGAAGCGGGTGACGTTCGACGGAACCAGACGGTTAGACTCCAGGAATCAAGTCTTTCCGGATGTCCCCGGTTCGCCGGGGGCCTTCAGTCAGCAGCCGCTGCAACCCCAGGGAGCGCTGTGTCTCGCCGCCTGTTCACCTCGGAGTCCGTGACCGAGGGACACCCCGACAAGATCGCTGACCAGATCAGCGACACCATCCTTGACGCTCTCCTGCGGGAGGACCCGACGTCCCGGGTCGCCGTGGAGACGCTCATCACCACCGGCCAGGTGCACGTGGCCGGCGAGGTGACGACCAAGGCGTACGCGCCGATCGCCCAGCTCGTCCGGGACAAGATCCTGGAGATCGGCTACGACAGCTCCAAGAAGGGCTTCGACGGCGCCTCCTGCGGCGTGTCGGTGTCCATCGGTGCCCAGTCGCCCGACATCGCGCAGGGTGTCGACACCGCGTACGAGGCCCGGGTCGAGGGTGACGAGGACGACCTGGACAAGCAGGGTGCCGGCGACCAGGGCCTGATGTTCGGCTACGCGTCCGACGAGACGCCCGAGCTGATGCCGCTGCCGATCACCCTGGCGCACCGCCTCTCCCGCCGTCTGACCGAGGTCCGCAAGAACGGGACCATCCCGTACCTGCGCCCCGACGGCAAGACCCAGGTCACCATCGAGTACGACGGCGACAAGGCCGTCCGCCTCGACACGGTGGTCGTCTCCACCCAGCACGCCAGCGACATCGACCTGGAGTCGCTGCTCACCCCGGACGTCCGCGAGTTCGTCGTGGAGCCGGAGCTGAAGGCGCTGGCCGAGCAGGGCATCAAGCTGACCACCGAGGGCTACCGCCTGCTGGTCAACCCGACCGGCCGCTTCGAGATCGGCGGCCCGATGGGCGACGCCGGCCTCACCGGCCGCAAGATCATCATCGACACCTACGGCGGCATGGCCCGTCACGGTGGCGGCGCCTTCTCGGGCAAGGACCCGTCCAAGGTGGACCGCTCGGCCGCGTACGCGATGCGCTGGGTGGCGAAGAACATCGTCGCCGCCGGCCTCGCCAGCCGCGCCGAGGTGCAGGTGGCGTACGCGATCGGCAAGGCCGAGCCGGTCGGCCTGTTCGTGGAGACCTTCGGCACCGAGACCGTGCCGGTCCTCACCATCCAGAAGGCCGTCTCCGAGGTCTTCGACCTGCGTCCCGCCGCGATCATCCGCGACCTGGACCTGCTGCGCCCGATCTACTCCCAGACCGCCGCCTACGGCCACTTCGGCCGTGAGCTGCCGGACTTCACCTGGGAGCGCACCGACCGGGTCGAGCAGCTGAAGGCTGCCGTCCAGGACTGACCTGGTGTGCGGAGCGGCGCCCACAACCCCGTCGGGGGGTGGGGGCCCCAGCGCGGCTTTGCCCGGGGTTGGTGTGAACTGGTAGTTCTTGGGAGCGATGAGCACCAACGGGGGGGACGGGGGCGCCGATCCCGACCACCTGGCGTTC
>NZ_JBHWDU010000055.1:17711-56675 GCF_042734825.1 Kitasatospora sp. NPDC059648
GTTTTCTCTCGTGTCCGCCCCCCTCTGTTTTTATTTCTATTTCGGCGCCGGACTTTTTGGCCGTTGGCGGGGCGGGCGCCCACCCCGCCGGGGGGGGGGGGGCCCCCCCGCTCCGCGTCTGTGCGCGGTGTCGGTGTGACCTGGTAGTACTTGGGAGCGATGAGCAGCACAGGGGAGAACGGGGCCGCCGAGCCGGAGCAGCTGGCGTTCATCCGGGAGACGGTCAAGCGGGCCAGACCCCGGACGTGGAAGGGCGCCAAGCGGGCGGAGCACCTGCCGGTGGCCCGGGTCGTGGTGGACAAGGGCGTGCTCACCATCGACAAGTTCTTCGACTACGAAGTGCCGGCCGCCATGGCCGAGGAGGCCCGGCCGGGTGCCCGGGTGCGGGTGCGCTTCGGGGCGCGGGTGGTCAAGGGCCAGCGCGAGGGCGGGGAACTGCACGACGGGTTCATCGTCGCCCGGCTGGAGAAGAGCGACTTCCCGGGCCCGCTCGCCCCGCTCGCCCAGGTGCTCTCGCCCGAGCCGGTGCTCTCCCCGCAGCTGCTGCGGCTGTGCCGCACCGTCGCCGACCGGTACGCCGGGACCTTGGCCGACGTGCTGCAACTGGCCGTCCCGCCCCGGCACGCCAAGGCGGAGGCCGAGCCCTCGCCGCAGCCGCTGCCGCGTCCGCAGCCCCCGGCGCCCGGCGGCTGGCAGCGCTACCCGGCCGGACCCGACTTCCTCGCCGCGCTGGCGGGCGGCGGCTCGCCGCGCGCCGTGTGGGCGGCGCTGCCCGGGCCCGGCTGGCCGTACGAGATCGCCCGGGCCGTCGCGGCGACGCTCGCGGGCGGGCGCGGGGCGCTGGTCGTGCTGCCCGACCGGCGGTCGGTGGCCCGGGTCGACCAGGCGCTGACCGAACTGCTCGGACCCGGGATGCACGTGGCGCTGGAGGCCGAACTCGGCCCGCGCGAGCGCTACCGGCGCTGGCTCGCGGTCAGCCGCGGCTCGGTGCACGCCGCGATCGGGACCAGGGCCACCATGTTCGCGCCGGTGCGCGACCTCGGGCTGGTCGTGGTCTGGTCCGACGGCGACAGCAGTCACAGCGACCCGCGCGCCCCGCACCCGCACGTGCGCGAGGTCGCGCTGCTGCGCGCCGCCGAGGAGGGTGCGGCGGTGCTGCTCGGCGGGCACGCGGTGACGGTGGAGGGCGCCCAGCTGGTCAGCACCGGCTGGGCGCGGCCGCTGGTCGCCGACCGCGAGACGGTCCGGCAGGTCGCCCCCAGGGTGCGCACCGTGACCGACCAGGACCAGCACCGGGACGCCGCGGCCCAGGCCGCCCGGCTGCCCTCGGTGGCCTGGGAGGCCGCCCGGGAGTCGCTGGCGGCCGGGCACCCGGTGCTCATCCAGGTGCCCCGGCGCGGCTACGTGCCCCGGCTGGCCTGCGGGCGCTGCCGCACCCCGGCCCGCTGCCGGCGCTGCGAGGGACCGCTGGAGGCGCCCTCGGCGGACGCCGCGCTGCGGTGCGGCTGGTGCGGGGAGGCGGAGAACGACTGGCACTGCCCCGAGTGCGGCTCCTTCCGGCTGCGGGCGCAGGTGGTCGGCGCCCGGCGCACGGCGGAGGAACTCGGCAAGGCCTTTCCGCGGATACCGGTGCGCGCCTCGGGACGGGACGCGGTGCTGGACACCGTGCCGGAGGAGCCCTCGCTGGTGATCTCCACCCCCGGCGCCGAGCCGGTGGTCGAGGGCGGCGGCGGGTACGGGGCCGTGCTGCTGCTGGACGGCTGGGCGCTGCTCAGCCGGCCCGACCTGAGGGCCGCGGAGGAGACGCTGCGGCTCTGGCTGGCGGCGGCCGCACTCGCCCGGCCGTCCGCGGAGGGCGGGACGGTGGTGGTGGTCGCCGAGCCGTCGGCCCGGCCGGTGCAGGCGCTGGTGCGCTGGGACCCGTTGGGGCACGCCGGACTGGAACGCGACGAGCGGGCGCAGCTGCACTTCCCGCCGGTGTCGCGGATGGCCTCGGTGAGCGGCAGCCCGGCGGCCGTCGCCGACCTGCTGAACCTGATCCGGCTGCCGGAGGGCGCGGACGTGCTCGGGCCGGTGCCGGCGCCCGCGCTGCGGGGAGAGGAGCAGGAGCGGGCGCTGCTGCGGGTGGCGCCCGGGCAGGGGGCCGCGCTGGCGGCGGCGCTCAAGGCGGCGCAGATCGCGCGGATCGCGCTGCGGACGGCGGAGGCGGTGCGGGTGCGGGTGGATCCGACGGACATCGGGTGAGATGGCTGGGGGCGGGGTGAGTGGGCCACCCCGCCCCGGGCGGCCCGGTCGTGGCGGGGTCGGTCAGCCCCGGAGGGTGATGTTGGTGCGGTCCGGCTGCGGGCGGTCGATGCCCGTTCGGTCGATGCCCGTTCGGTCGATGCCCGTTCGGTCGATGCCCGCGCGGTCGATGCCCGCGCGGTCGAGCGGGGCGCGGTCGAGGGCGTTGCGCTCCAGGGCGGTGCGGTCCAGGCCGCCCTGGCGGGCGGCGGGGACGGTGGCGGCCAGGCCGCCGCGTTCGGCGGGGGCGGGGAGTTCCTCGGAGCGGTCCGGGCGGCTGGGGCCCGGGACGGCGCCGCTGGCGGCGAGGAGTTCGCTGGTCGGGCGGCGCATGCCGTAACGGCGGTGCACGGCCTGCTTGGTGACCCCGAGGGCGGAGCCCACCGAGTCCCAGGAGAAGCCCAGCGCGCGGTCGAACTCGACCGCCGCCGCCACCAGGGTCTCCACGCTCTCCCGCAGCTCCTGCGCCAGGCGCACGGTCGGCGCGGGCGCCCGGCCGTACACCACGAAGCCGGCCGAGGTGCTCGGGCGGCGCGGTCGGTACACGTTGCCCAGCTGGGCGGTGAGCGTCCGCAGCGCGTCGACCTGGCGCCTCACCCGCTCGATGTCCCGCACCAGCAGGTGCAGGCTCGCCCGCGCCCGGGCGTCGTGGTTGATCTGCTCGGCCATGGCCTACGCGCCACCTTCCGTACGGTTCAGCTCGGCCGGGGCTCGGTGTCCCGTGCGCCCGGCCCCGGTCAATCTCTCTTGACCAACGCCGAAGCGGGGGCCGGGGTAACGCGGCTCGGTGACTCGGGATATGCCAGAAGCGGGTGCGGGTGTCGCGGGGAGGCGGTGCCGTGGTCGCGGGGAGGCGGTGCGGGCGGGCCAGGACGGCCCGTCGGAGCGCCGGGGGGAGTTGCATAGACTTGCGGTGAACCAGTCGTTGCCCGAAAGCCCGTGACCTCGCGGACAGGAGCCCGTACCCCGTGGCGATCCAGCCGATCCGTCTCTTCGGAGACCCCGTCCTGCGGGCCACCGCCCAGCCGGTGACCACCTTCGACAAGGAACTGCGCAACCTGGTCAGCGACCTCACCGACACCATGCTCGACGCCCCCGGCGCCGGCCTCGCCGCTCCCCAACTCGGCGTCTCGCTACGGGTCTTCACGTACCACGTGGACGGCGTCACCGGGCACCTGATCAACCCGGACCTCTCGCTCAGCGAGGACGAGCAGGAGGGTCCGGAGGGCTGCCTCTCGCTGCCTGGGCTCCGTTACGACACCAGGCGCGCCTACGGCGTGGTGGCCAAGGGCTTCAACATGTACGGCGATCCGGTCACGGTGGAGGGCACCCAGCTGCTCGCCCGGTGCATCCAGCACGAGACCGACCACCTGGACGGCATCATCTTCATCGACCGGCTCGACCGGGAGCAGCGCAAGGCCGCGCTGAAGGCGATCCGGGAGAGCGACTGGGGCGCCGGTCCGGCGCCGGTCGTCAAGGTGTCGCCGCACAGCACCTTCGGCTCGGCGCGCTGAGCCCGGTTCTCCGGTCCTCGCTTCCTCATCCCCTCGCTTCTTCGCTTCTTCGTTTGCGGATTCGTTTGCAGAAAGGCACTTGATGCGTCTCGTCTTCGCCGGCACCCCCGAGGTCGCCGTTCCCGCCCTGGACGCGCTGATCGCCTCCGACCGGCACGAGGTCGTCGCGGTGGTCACCCGCCCCGACGCCCCCGCCGGGCGCGGGCGCAAGCTGGTCGCCAGCCCCGTCGCCCAGCGCGCCGAGGAGGCCGGGATCGAGGTCCTCAAGCCGGCGAAGCCCAGCGACCCGGACTTCGTCGCCCGGCTCACCGAACTCGCCCCCGACTGCTGCCCGGTGGTCGCCTACGGCGCGCTGCTGCGCCCCGGCACCCTGGAGATCCCGGTGCACGGCTGGGTCAACCTGCACTTCTCGCTGCTGCCCGCCTGGCGCGGCGCGGCCCCGGTCCAGCACTCGGTGCTGGCCGGCGACGAGGTCACCGGCGCGTCCACCTTCCTGATCGAGCAGGGTTTGGACTCCGGTCCGGTCTACGGCGTGATCACCGAGGAGATCCGCCCGAGCGACACCAGCGGTGAACTGCTCACCCGGCTCTCGGTCTCGGGAGCCCGGCTGCTCGTGGCCACCATGGACGGCATCGAGGACGGCTCGCTGCACGCCGTGCCGCAGCCGGTCGAGGGCGTCACCCTCGCGCCGAAGATCAGCGTCGAGGACGCGCGGATCGAGTGGAACCACCCGGCGCTGCGGATCGACCGGGTGGTGCGCGGCTGCGCGCCGGCGCCGGGCGCGTGGACGGAGTTCCGGGGTGAGCGGCTGAAGGTCACCGGGCCGGTCAAGCTGCTGCCGGACACCGCCGAGCTGGCGCCGGGCGAGGTCGCGATGGTCGGCAAGAACAGCGTGCGGGTCGGCACGGGGAGCCACGACATCGAGCTGGGTGAGGTGCGTCCGCAGGGGAAGAAGGCGATGCGGGCGGCCGACTGGGCGCGCGGGGCGCGGCTGGAGGCGGGGGAGCGCTTCGGGGTGTGAGCGCGCCGTCCGGCGGCGGAGCCTGAGCGCCGTCCGGCGGGCGCCGGGGGCGCGGGGGCGGGCTCCGGAGGCGGCCCGGGACGGCTCGGGGCTGCCCGGTAGGGCTGACCGTCGGGTTTGGCGTTACTGTTCGTTCGAGATCTTCTGATAACCATCGCAGCACTTTGAGGCACTTGTGAGCACCCCCGGTACCCCTGGCAACTCCGGCAACCCCGGCACCTCCGGCGCCAAGCGCGCGCCGCGTCCGCATCGTCGGCCGAAGAAGGACCCGGCGCGGATCGTCGCCTTCCGCGCCCTCCGCGCCGTCGACGAGCGGGACGCGTACGCCAACCTGATCCTGCCGTCCCTGCTGCGCGAGGCCGAGCAGAAGGGCATGGACCGGCGCGACGCCGCCCTCGCCACCGAGCTCGTCTACGGCACCCTGCGCCTTCAGGGCACCTACGACGCGGTCATCGCGGCCTGCATCGACCGGCCGCTGAGCAAGGTCGACCCGCCGGTGCTGGACGTGCTCTCGCTCGGCGCCCACCAGCTGCTCACCACGCGCATCCCCAGCCACGCGGCCGTCTCGGCGACCGTCGAGCTGGCCCGCGTGGTGCTCGGCGACGGCAAGGCCAAGTTCGTCAACGCCGTGCTGCGCCGGATCAGCGCCCATGACCTGGACGGCTGGATCGAGCGGGTCGCCCCGCCGTACGACAAGGATGCCGAGGACCACCTGGCCGTCGTGCACTCCCACCCGCGCTGGGTGGTCTCCGCGCTCTGGGACTCGCTCGGCCGCTGGCAGCCGGACGCCTCCGGGCGCACCGCGATGGAGGAGCTGCTGCGGGCCGACAACGAGCGGCCCGAGGTCACCCTGGTCGCCCGGCCCGGCCGGGCCACCGTCGGCGAACTGGCAGACGCCCTGCCGGAGGCCACGCCCGGACGCTGGTCCCCGTTGGCACTGCGGCTCGCCGAGGGCGGCGACCCGGGTGCGCTGGCCGCCGTGCGGGAGAACCGGGCGGGCGTGCAGGACGAGGGTAGCCAGCTGGTCGCGCTGGCCCTGGCCGCGGCGCCGCTGGAGGGCCCGGACCGGCTCTGGCTGGACGGCTGCGCCGGACCGGGCGGCAAGGCCGCGCTGCTCGGCGCACTGGCCGCCGAGCGGGGCGCGGGGCTGGTCGCGAGCGAGAAGCAGCCGCACCGGGCCCGGCTGGTGGCGCGGGCGCTGGAGGGCAACCCCGGCCCGTCCACGGTGATCGCGGCCGACGGGACGCGCCCGGCCTGGCGCTCGGGCGGCTTCGACCGGGTGCTGGTCGACGTGCCGTGCTCCGGCCTGGGCGCACTGCGGCGCCGTCCGGAGGCGCGCTGGCGACGTCGGCCGGCCGACGTCGCGGCCGTCGGGCCGCTCCAGCGGGACCTGCTGCGTTCGGCGATCGAGGCCACCCGGGTCGGCGGCGTGGTCGGCTACGCGACCTGCTCGCCGCACCTCGCCGAGACCCGGGCGGTCGTCGACGACGTGCTGCGTGGTGAGGGCGGCCGGGTCGAGTGGATCGACGCGCGGCCGCTGCTGCCCGGCGTGCCGGCGCTCGGGGACGGGCCGGACGTGCAGCTGTGGCCGCACCTGCACGGGACGGACGCGATGTACCTGGCGCTGCTGCGGCGCACTGCCTGAGAGCGGCCCGTACCGGCTGGGGGCGGGCGCGCACCGTCCGGGGGCGGCGCGCACCGTCCCGGGGGCCGACCGGAGTCGGCGAGGGCGGGCTTGCGCCTCCTGTAGGGGGGAGGCGGCAGGGTGATGGGCATGAACGGCGATGCGCTCCTCACGACCGGTCCGCTCCTCACCATCGGCGAGCTGGCCCGGCGGACCGGGCTGACGGTGAAGACCGTCCGGTTCTACTCGGACCAGGGGATCCTGTCGCCGGCCGACCGCAACCCGGCCGGCCACCGGCAGTACGGCGCGGACGCCGTCGCACGTCTGGATCTGGTGCGCACCCTGCGCGAGCTCGGGCTCGGACTGCCCGAGGTCCGGCAGGTGCTGGAGCACGAACGCGGTCTATCCGAGGTCGCGGCGGCGCACGCCGCGGCGCTCGACGTCCGGATCCGGGTGCTGCGCCTGCGACAGGCGGTGTTGCGGACGGTGGCCGCGCGCGGGGCTACCGCAGAGGAGCTGACGCTCGTGCACCGCTTGGCCCGGTTGACGGAGGACGGACGGGGGCGTCTGGTCGGGGAGTTCCTGGCCGAGGTGTTCGGTTCGACTGCTCCCGGGGACGCCCGGTTCGGAGGGGACGCTCGGTTCGGAGGGGACGCTCGGTTCGGAGGGGCCGCCCGGTCGCTGACGCCGGAGCTGCCGGAGGAGCCGTCGGTCGAACAGGTCGAGGCGTGGGTGGAGTTGGCGCTGCTGGCCGAGGACGCCGGATTCCGAGAACTGCTACGGGGGTTGGCGGCGGACGAGGCGAGGGAGGCGGCCGGCGCGGGCCCGGTTCCCCGGCCCGGACTGGCGCTGCTGGTACGGGAGTCGGCCGGTCCGGCGGTTGCGGCCGGGGTGGAGCCGGAATCGGCGGAGGCGGCGAGGGTGGGCGACGTACTCCTGGAGCGGTACGCCCGGCTGGTGGGTGCGGCCGGAGCCGGGGCGGACGGGGCGGTGTTGCGGGCCCGGTTGGCGGGGCGGTTGAGGGCCATGGCGGACCCCCGGCGGGAGCGGTACCTCTCGCTGCTGGCTGTGGTCAACGGCTGGGCGGCGCCGGAGAGTTCGGCCGAGGTCTTGGCCTGGGCGGTGCGGGCGGTGGGCCGAGGGGGGCGGTGGTCTGCTGCTGCGGCCCCAGGGGCCGTCCGGCGGAACCTGCCGGGCATGCCCTAACGCCAGAGGGGCGGCGGTCCGGGGCAGTTGGTGAGGAAGGCGTGGGCCTGGGCGCGGAGGTGGTCGACCGGAGGGTCCTCGCAGATCACCTCCAGGCCGAGTCCGGTGGCCTGGCCCAGGTGGTGGTACGACTGGTAGGCGAGGTACGGGCGGTGGTCGTCGGTGGGGTCCAGCCCGATGGCGAAGGTCGCGAAGTGGGTGCGCTCCTTCTCGGTGCGGGCGAACTCCGTCCGGGAGAGCTCCCATTCGAACTCGTACGGCTCGGGAGCGGAGGGCAGGTCGAGCAGGGCCTGGGCCAGCCGGTGGACCTCGTCCGGGCCGGCGAAGGGCAGCGACTCCGACCAGAGCGGTGCGGCGGCGAACAGCTCCCAGTCGGAGCCGTCGTGGTGGACGGTCAGTTCCCACTCGCCGTCCTGATCGTGCCAGCGACAACTGAGGATCGGATCCATGGTGGTCAACCTCCCTGTGGAGTCCGGCCGTTGCGCTTTCTCCCCATCGTGGCACAGCCGGTGGATGCGGGGAGCCCGGCGTGACCCGTCCTCGGCCGGTTTGCCGGGTTTGCTGGGCTTCCCGCGGCGGACGGCGGACGGGGACGGTGGACGGGGGGCGTGTGTGGGGCCCGGTGGGGCGGGTCAGTCGGTGTCTTCGGTGGGGGCGGGGTGCCAGGGGCGACCGGGCCGGGTCCGGACGGGGGCGGAGGTGAGACGCAGGGCGTACACCTCGCGGTCCGGTGCGGGGGAGGGGACCGGGCCGAGGTACTCGTGGCCGGTCAGGTGGCACCAGGCGGGCAGATCGAGCGGAGCGGCGGGGTCGGTGGTGTGGATGTGGACCACCGCGCCGGCCGGGAGGTGGGCGATCTGCGCGCGCAGGCGGAGCAGGAGTTGGACGCAGAGCAGTCCGGTGCCGTCGACGGCGAGGTCGGGGGCGGCGGGCTCGGGGGCGGTGCTGTCGGGGACGGTCATCGGGGGGTCTCCTGGGTGAGGCGCGGGAGATGGCGGGGCGGTGCCCCCTCCTCGACGGGGCGGACGCCGGCGAGGTGCCAGCCCTCGGCCGGCCGGCCCACCAGCTCGCGGGGGAAGAAGTGGACGGCGAAGCCGCTGCGTTCCCGGATGTCGTCCCCGCGGCCGGCACCGCGTTCGAGCACCTCGTCGGCGTCGGTGGTGGCGAAGGCCCGGGCGGCGTTCCGCGCGAGGTCGGAGGGCAGCTCGCCGTACCTGTCCGGGTCGGCCCGGTGGGCCTGCTGCCGGTGTGCACGTTGGGCGTCCGCGGGGGCGGGCTCCCGGCGGAGCGACGCGGCGGGCGTCGGGCCGGGGGAGCGGGTCATGGTGCTGCCTTCGCGGGGTGTGCCGTGCCGTGGTGCGGGTGATGTCGGAGTGCTGATGCTGGTGGTGCGGTGATGCGGGTGGTGCGGGTTCAGCCTAGGGCGTGGGGCGGGGACGGGGGCGGGGTGGGGCCCCGTCACGGCCTCGGGATGTGGCGGTGTTCGGGGGTGGTGCCGCCGAGGCGGGTGAGCAGGGCGGACAGCTGGGTGAGGTCCTCGCTGCTCCACTGCTCGGGGGCGAAGTGGTCGGCGGCGACCTGCCGGGCGGTGTGCAGCATCTCGGCCAGTCGTTCGCGACCGGTCGGGGTGAGGGCGGCGTAGGCGACCCGGGCGTCCCGGGCGGCGGTCTCGCGGCTCACCAGGCCGATCCGCTCCAGCGGGGCGAGTCCGCGGGTGACGCCGGAGGCGGTGAGGCCGAGGGCCTCGGCGAGGTCGACCCGGCGCATCCGGCCGCCGGGGGCCTGGGCGAGGTGCAACAGCAGGGTGAAGTCGGACAGGCTCACGCCGTGCAGGCGGCTGAGGCTCGCGTCGAAGCGCTTGACCACGGCCGTCTGGGCCCGGACCAGGCGCAGGGCGGTGTCGAGCGGGTCGGGGCGGGAGTCGCTCGTCGGGGTGTTCGCTGGGCTTGTCATTGCCACCTCCTTGACTGCTCAAGTATATGCACGGGCTGAGCCGTCAAGGAGGTGGCGGGGGGAGGGGGTCGGTCAGTTGGCGGCGGAGGCGTTGGCGGCGCGGCGCTGCCGCTTGCCGAGGGGTGCCTGGGAGAGGTCCTCGGCCTGGGAGCGGAGGTTCTTGTAGCCGTAGCCCCGCCCGGCCAGCCAGGACCGCGCCGTCTGCTCGGCCCGTTCGGTGGCCTCCAGGATGTCCTCCTCCGCCTCGCCCTCGTCGAGGAAACGGAAGGTGAACGCGGCGCGGGCGCTGAGGTCGTAGCTGAGGTGGCCCTCGCGGGTGAAGGCGGCGCGCAGTACGTCGTGCTCGGGTGCGGCCGCGAGGAGTTCGGCGCGCTGCTCGTCGCAGAGGCCGTCGAAGACGCCGCGCACCATGATGCGGAAGGTTCGGGTGGTCATGCCCAGACGATAGGCAGGAGGGGTGGTGGACCGCCAATGCGATTTCGTGGGCGGGATGCGCCCCGCCGGCGGGTTGGCCCGACGGCCGGGCGCTGGGCAGGGGGTCAGAGGCGCGGCTTCGGCGACCGGCCTCAGCGGACGAAGGGTCCGAAGGTGGTGGCGTCCAGTCGGAGGGCCGGGGCCGGAGCCCCGGTGCCGACGGAGTAGACCAGGCGCTTTCACCCGTCGGCGGTGGCGAAGATCCCGCTGGAGCAGCCGAGGTCGTGCCCGGTCTTGCCCCAGAGCGTCGTGCCGTCCTGCAGCGGGAAGGCCAGCAGATTGACGCTGTAGCAGGTCCTGGGCCCTTGTCCGGCCCCAACTGGCAGTCGTCGGAGCCGTGCCGTGTCGGCCGCGTTGACGGGTGAGGAGCACGGGTCACCTCAAGGGGTTCCGGGTCGACGACCGGTTTCGGGTTCCCTCAGGGAGCGGATGGGGCCGCCAGCTCGACGGAGTGGACGGTGAACCCACCGGCGGTGACAGGGGCGAAGGGGGCTATCGCCATGCAGGTGCCGACGACGGGCTGGTAGGGGTTGCCGTCCTTGTCCAGGTCCATGTTCCCCACGCCCCAGGAGAAGCCCAGGCGGTTCTTGCCGTGGCCGTGGGCGTCGTAGACGCTCAGGCCTATCCGCTGGCCGACCGGCATGGCGTCGGACTTGGTGATCACGGCGGACAGGGTGGCTACGGGCCCACCGGTGGAGAGGCAGTCGACCGTGGCGTCGGACTGGCGGAAGTCCCCGGAGGCCGTCCGGTGGGAGAAGTGGACGGTGCCCCGGGCATCGGTGGGGAGACCCGTGGGGACGCCGGGCACGGGGCGGGTGTAGGGCGCGCCCTCGGCGTTGACGGTGAACCGGATCTCGTCGTCGGGGCTGAGGGCGTAGTGGATACGGGCGGATCCGCTGACCCGGGCGGTCGCGGTGGCCTCGGCGGAGGCGGTCGCGCGGGGCGGGGACGCGGCGGTGAGCGCCGTGAGGGCGAGGGCCGCGAGGGCGGCGGCCGTGGCGGTGCGGATGCTACGGCCGGTGCGGTTGCTACCGGTGGTTCGGCCAAGGCGGGCAGTTCGGGCAGCGCGGGCGGTTCGGGCAGGGCGGTACACGGTGGAGACTCCCTTCTGCGACGGCCCCGATGGCCGCCGTCTCGGTGACTCCAAGACTGATCGCCGACACCCCATCCCCACATGTGCCGATCGGCATAAAGCGATGACCGAGTTCGCGTGAGGTCCCTGCCGATCGGCAGGGACCTCACGGACGGCCTTGGTACGGACCGCCGTGGCCCGCACCGGTCGTCCTTCCGGCCCCCGCTACGCCCGGGCCGGGAGCCGGGCGCAGACCGCGCCCGTCGCCGGCGGCGCCGTCCCGGCGCCCAGCGCGGCGAGCGCGAAGTCCGTGGTCAGCGCGTTGACGTCGGCGCTCCGCCGGACCAGGTAGTGGCTGCCGCCGGGCACCTCGTACCGGGCGAGCTCGGGCGTGACCCGCCGGGCGCGCAGCGCGTACTCCAGGGACTGGGCGGCGCTCGCCGCGCTGCGGTCGGCCGTGCCGTGCACGATCAGCACCCGGCGCCCGGCGAGCTGCTCGACCCGGTCGCCGCTGGGCAGCCAGGGGGCGATCCCGGCGACCCCGGCGACGTTCGGGTGCCCCGCGCACCAGAACGCGGCCCGCCCGCCGAGCGAGTTGCCGATGAGCACCACCGGTGCGCCGGGGTAACGGCGTTCGAGTTCGTCGAGCGCCCAGCGGGTGTCGACGGCGGTGTCGGCGTCGGCGCCGTTCCAGCCGCTGCAGCGGTAGCGCAGCAGGTGCACCGCCAGGCCGTGCGGGCGGCCGCGGTCGGTGAGTTCGGCGGCGAGCCCCTGCAGGCCGAGCTCGGCGATCCGTAGCGGTCCGCGCCGGCTGCGGACGAATCCGCCGGGCAGCAGCAGGGCGGCGCCGGAGACCGGGCCGTCGCCCTCCCACGGGGTGAGTCGTGCGGTGCGCGGACGCTGCGCTCGGAACACGCCGGTCCTTCCTGGGGGACGGTGGTGCCTGGGGCGGACAGGCGGATTCTACGGTTCCGGCGGCGGGTGACGGTGCGCCAGGAGGTCCCACGGGACCCAGCCGGTGACTCCTGTGCGGGTGACCAGGACCTCCGCCCAGCGGGCGCCGAGCGGCGACGTCCGGGTGGCCACGACCTCGGCCCGGTCGGCGGAGCGTGCCGGACCGATCACGGTGTCGCCGCCGGAGTGGCCCGCCCGGACATGGGCGGCGCTAGCGGAGCCCCCACCCCTTCCCGACCCGGGGCGCCCACGGCTCACCGAGGGTGACGGCCGCCGGGGCCAGCGGACGGCGAGGGAGACCGCCCCCGCCGTCGCCCGGCCGATCACCGCCACGGTGCCCGGCGACGGGACCCCGGGCCGGTGCTGTGCTCGCGGTGCGCGGAAACCGTGGAGAGCGCGGCGGTCATGTACGGCAGAACGAGCCGCCCGTCGTGTACGTGCCGTCGCGCGCGTACGCTCACCCGGTCGGCCGGACGCGCTCCGGGTGGGGAGCCGTCGAACGGGTCGTCACCCATTGTGGCGGCCGGTCAGTTCGTCCAGGACGGCGGTGAGCAGGCCGGGGAGGCGGGCGTCGAGGTCGTTCCGGCGGAGGGTGACCAGGCGGGTCTTGCCGCTGGTGCGGACGGCGACGACGCCCGCCTCGCGGAGGATCCGCCAGTGGTTGGAGAGGGTCGAGCGCGGGACGGTGACGCCCTCGGGGCTGCAGGTGGTCTCGCCCTCCTCGGCGAGGCGGCGGACGAGGTCGAGGCGGACCGGGTCGCCGAGGGCGTGCAGCACGGCGGCGAGGTCGAAGTCCTCGGGGAGGGGTTGGGGCAGCGTCCGCATCGGTTCCTCGGCTGGGCGGCGGCGGGCTCTGGTGGCGGGCCCGGCGGGCAGTCTAGTATCTCGATTCGACAGTTCGGGAAAGTCGAAATAAGAGCGCCGCGCGGTGGGGGCGATGGGGACGATGAAGGTGCTGACGACGCTGGCCCGGGTGTACGTGGACGACCTGGACGCCGCCCTGCCCACGCTGCGCGAACTCACCGGTGAGGAACCGGGGTTGCGCTTCCCGTACGCCGGGGTGGAGGTCGCCCGGATCGGCGGCCTGCTGGTCGTCGCGGGCCCGGAGGGGGCGTTGGCGCCCTTTCGTCGGGTGCAGGCCACCCTGCTGGTCGAGGGCCTGGACGGCCTTGGGGAACTGCTGCGGGCGCAGGGCGGGGAGCTGCTGGACGGTCCCAACCAGGTGCCGACGGGGCGCAATGCCACCGCCCGGCACCCGGGCGGCGCGGTGTTCGAGTACGTTGAGTTCGCCGAGGGCGCACCGGTCTTCGCGAATTGAGGGAACCCCGGCCGCTGGTACTCCGGCCGCCGCAACTCCGACGGGCTGAGCGACGGCGGGCCGAGTGACGACGGGCCGAGCGACTACGGGCTGGGTGGGGACCGGTTGAGCGACGACCCGACCGGCGGAGGCGAGGGGCACCCATGCTGGTGACGCTGACCGGTGGCGCCGCGCCTGGACGTGGGGGATCCGAGGTCGGTGGACGCCGGTCGGCTCGCGGCCGACGTCGATGCCGCGCTCGGGGAGGCCCGGGTGGTGGTCGTGGACAAGCTGTTCGCCCGTACGGTCTCCCCGCTCCGGCCCAGCGGCCGCCTCGACGTCTTCGTCGACCTGCCGGCGGACCTGCGGCTGGCACGCAAGATCGGGCGCAAGTGCGTCGCGGGCGGTTTTCCGCTGGCGGTGCTGCTGCGGAACTACGTCGGGCACCGGCGGGCCGCCCACGAGCGCCATGTCGAGCCGCTGCGGGCGCGCTGCGACCTGGTGGTCGACGGCGCGCTGGCCCCGGAGGTGCTGGCCGGACAGGTGTGGGCAGCGGACGCGAGGGCCGGCCGGGGCCGCGATTCGTAACGAAGGGGCCGGTCAGAGCCTCCTATGTCCAGGGTAGGGCGGGGTTTTCCCTGCTCTTTGTTTAGGATCTTGCTCTGCTCTGCGACGATCCGATGATCGTCGCCCTACTGCGGGGGCGACGCTTCGCAGGGGAGAGACCGGCATGGCCGAGCGGCCCGAGGACAGCGTCGTCCGGGCACGGATGAAGTGGCGCGCCAGGTTCGCCAGGGGCAGGGAAGCCTGGATCGTGGTCTCCGGCGGCGTCCTGGGGGCCATGTTCGCGAGCATGGGGCTGGCGGCGGTGTTCGGCCCGGCGAACGGATTCGGCGGCGACAGCCTCGGCTACATGGGTGCCATCAGCATCCTCGGGCTGCTGCCCTGCGGCGCGGGCTTCGTCTGGGCGCTGATCCACCCCCGGCGCGGGCTCCCCTCGGCGGCCGTCGGCACCGTGCTGGGGCTGGGGCTCTTCCTCTGCTTCGCGGGCGACGGCCTCAACGACTCCTGGAAGGCCCCGCTGGACCACCCGTCCAGCGTCCGCGCGGTCGGCAGCTGGACCAGCGCAGGCCTGGTGGTGCGGGTCCGTCCCGACCAGGTGGTGGCGTACCGCAGCGGCGGCGGGGCGGTGGCCTGGCAGTGGACGCCGCCGGGCGGGGACTCCGTGTGCACGATGAGCCGGGGGATCGGAGCGGGCGGCATCGGCCTGGTCGGCCACTCGCCGCACGGAAAGCCCTGCACGGCCGTGACGGCGCTCGACCTCGCGGACGGCAAGGAGGGCTGGACCGACACCGTGGAGGCCCCGGCCCGGGACGGGGACTCCGCCGACTCGGACCTCGTCGCGGTGGTGGGCACCCGGGCCGTGCTGCAGGGCACCGACGGCTGGAGGGCGGTACGGCTGGCGGACGGCCGGGAGCTGTGGCGCAGCGCGCCCGACGCCGGGTGCACGCCGCTGGAGGTCGCGGGCGGGGAGCAGGACGTGGTGACGGCCGCGCAGTGCGGCGACGGCGCGGCGGTCCTGCGCTCGCTGGCCTCCGGTGACGGGCAGGGGCGGGCCCGGGTCGAGCTGCCGGTGGAGGGCGGGATCAAGAACCTCATGGTGGTGTCGGTCGACCCGCTCGCGGTCTGGGTCGACGCCCAGGCCGATCGCGGCACCCACGCGGTGCTCAGCTATGACCGGTCCGGGAAGCAGCGCGCCTCGATACCGGTCTCCGGCGACGAGTACGACCTGGACGTGATGCTCGGCGGGGTGCACGCCTTCGACGAGTTCACCGCCCGGCCGCTGTTCGGCGGGGTGGTGGTCGACGACCTGTTCATCGTCCCGGGGGAGAAGCCGGGCGACGTCGGCATCAGCGGTGGCACACATCCGGGCCGCACGGCCACCGGACGGCTGGTCGCGTACTCCCTGGCAGACGGCAGCAAGCAGTGGACGGCCGGCCTGGACGACCAGGTGACGGGCGTGCTGGTGGACGGCGGTTCGGTGTGGGCGATGACCCGCGACCGGCTGACCCGGGTCGACGCGGCGACCGGCCGCCGCAGCCGCGAGCTGGACGTCAACGACACGGCCTCGCTGTACCCGGTGGATCTGGCGGTGGCGGGCCGGGAGCGGTTCACGGTGGTCGCGGAGGACGGGACGAGCGACGAGCCGCCGGTCCGGGGGATGAGCTGACCCACCGAGGGGCCGGCCCTGCCTGCGAGGCGCACGGGCAGGGCCGGAGTTGCTCAAGCGGTGAAGCGGGGGTCCCGGGCTTCGATGGCCTGGACGAAGGCGGTCCACTCGGCCTGGTTGAAGGCGAGGTGGGGGCGGTCGGGGTTCTTGTCGTCGCCGAGCCAGACGTCGCCGTTGTCGAAGCGGGCGATGATCACGCAACTGCCGTTGCCATCCCCGGAGAAGGGAGACTTGAACCTACTCGGCGTCAGCAGGGCTGTGGTCGTACGGGTCGTGCATATCGCTCACGTTAGCTCTTCCAACTTGCGCTCACGGGCGATGATTGTGTCCTCCGGAGACAGCGCGCACCGTTTGACTGGGCGATCGCCCGTTCGGCTCGTCGCACGTCTCGTCCGGTTCTACGCGGGAGCATACCGCCGACGGCTTCGAAGAAGACGAATCCGTTTTCGATATCATCAGGGAACCGCATCAGGGTTATTCCAGATGACAGGAGGCCTGGCCGCCCGGCGCTCAGCGGCACCATGCGCAAGCTGACGTTCGGATACGGAGCAGCCTTGATAGCGTGTTGGATCTGACCAGCGAGTACTGATTGGTTGCCAGCGACGAGCAGCGCGACCTCGCCGAAGTAGGACTCGATCGTAAGCAGCGGTTCCTGAGTCAGTCGCCGCTGCCGCAGAACTCGAACCTCGGCGCCCGCCTCCACCCGCTCCTCGTTCGGGGAGTCGAGGCCAGCGGCGATCATCTCCTGTGCGTATGCCTCGGTTTGGAGCAGGCCAGGAAACGCTGATGGGTAGTACTCCATGAGCGCCGCCGCGTCGGCTTCGAGGGCGAGGTACTCCGCGAAGGCCGGCGTGATGGCTTCGGCGTAGTCGAGGTCGCGCCACCACTGCCGAGGCGGACCGTTGCCGATGAGACTCTCCAGATCTTCGCGTTCCTGGCCGGTGATGCCGTAGTGGTCCAGGAGCGTCTTGAGACCGGCGGCGCTGATCGGCTGGTGGCCGCGCTCGCCCCTCCCCGCCGGGTACGCCGAGCGCTTCGCCCCCGGCTACTTCACCCCCGCCACCGGCCTGATCGAGCTCTTCAAGCTCCCCGCCACCGTCACCGACCGCGACACCCTCGCCGCCATGGTCGACACCCTCGGCGACCGGTACCCCGTCACCCTCGGTGACTCCGAGGACCCGCCCGGCGAGCCCACCACCACGTCCTCCCCGAGTCCGGAAGCCGCCCCGGCATCCACGTCGACAACACCAGAACCTCCACTACGGCGAGCGCAGGAAGTCCCGGCTGCGACTCTGTGTGAACCTCGGGCCGGGCAGCCGCTACTCCTCCTCGCCGACACCGACATCCTCTCCATCTGCCGCTGCGTCCAGGACCGCTACCAGGACCACCACCCCTCCACCGGCGACCTGCGTACGTCGCCCTCCACCGCCCGCTGCGCCTCCTCCGCCTGCGGATCGACCCCGGCGAGGGCTGGTTCGCGCCCACCTCCTTCCTCCCGTACGACGAGTCCACCGAGAGCCCGGACCTGCCCTCCGCCACCTCCTCCTGGCTCGGTCACTGGGAGCCGCACCTCTTCGACTCGCTGATCTGGGCGACCGATCTGACCGTTCCAACCGCTTGTGTCAGGCTGGTGGGGGAGCACCGCCGAGGCCGGGAGGCTCGTGATGGCCGAAATCAGGGTGAACGGGGTCTCACTGCACTACGAGGCCCGTGGCGAGGGCCCCGGTGTCGTCCTGGTGCACGGTTCGTGGAGCGACGCGGACTCCTGGGCGCGGGTGCTGCCGGGCCTGGCCGAGTTCACCACCGCCGTCGCGTACGACCGCCGGGGCCACAGCCGCAGCGAGGACCTGCTCACCCAGGGTTCGGTGCACGAGGACGCGGCCGACCTGGCCGGGCTGATCCAGGGGCTCGGCCTCGCGCCGGCCTTCGTCTACGGGGACTCCTACGGCGCCCTGATCACTCTCCGGCTCGCCGCCGCCCGGCCCGACCTGCTGCGCGGCATCGCGGTGCACGAGCCGCCGGGCAGCGGCGTCCTGCTCACCGATCCGGAGCTGCGGCCGATCGGCACCGCCTTCGCCGACCGGATCGCCGCCGTCCGGGAGCTGCTGGAGCAGGCCGAGTCCGCCGCGGCCGCCGAACTGTACGTGGACACCTTGGCCTTCGGCCCGGGCGCCTGGGAGCAGCTGCCGGCGCCGGTCCGGCACACCTACATCCGCAACGCGCCCACCTACCTGGACGAGCTGCGCGACCCGGACGCGCTGGACCTCGACCTCACCGGGCTGACCCGGTTCACCGAGCCCGCGCTGCTCACCCAGAGCGACGACAGCGTGCCGATGTTCGGTGAGGTGCTGGACCTGATCGACCTCGCCCTACCGAAGGCGGAGCGGCACGTTTACGGGGGCGCCGGTCACGCTCCGCATCTGTCACAGCCGGAGGAGTGGGTGCGGGTGGTGCTCCCGCGCGCGTTGGTGTGAACCGAGCCTGAGGGGCGCGAAAACGTGGGCACGCGCCGGTGCGTGCGCCCGCTGTCGCGCGATCCTTATCGAGCCGCCAGCAGCTCCTCCCCGCGCGGTGTCCGCCGGTACAGCACCTCCCGCCCGCTGCGCACCCGGCTCACCAGCCCCGAGCGGTGCAGCACCCCCAGGTGGTACGAGACCGTCCCCGCGCTCAGGTAGTGCCGGGCGGCCAGCGCGGCGGTGGTCGTCGGATGGACCAGTGCGGCCAGCAGGTCCGCCCGGGTCGGCCCGAGCAACTGGGCCAGCGCCGGCGCGGGCGTCTGCGGGACGGACGCCGGCGGCGCGATGGGGTACATCAGCGTCGGCGGGCGGTGGCAGCCGTCGACCGGATCCAGGATGACGTGGATCCGGCGGCTCACCAACGTCGGCATCAGCAGCACCATCCGGGCGGGCAGTGTCACGGCGAAGCGGCTCTCCAGCCGGATCAGCCCGTCCGACCAGGAGAGCTGCGGCGCGAGGGAGTTGAACAGCGCGCCGGAACCGTGCCGGGCGAGGAAGCGGCCCCGCTGGTCGATCTCGGCGTCCAGCACCGCCCGGGCGTCCGGCCAGTACGGCGAGAGCGCCAGCTCCCAGTACCGGCCCAGCTCGTCGGCGATCCGCTCGGCGAAGTGGCGCGGGCCGCGCTCCAGGCCGCGCAGCACCGCGCCCGGGACCGGACGGCCCACCAGATTGGCGGCGGCGATCCCGCGCCGGACCGTCTCCAGCTCCGCCCGGACCCGGTCCGGGTCGGTACGGCGGACCGCCTCCAGCTGCTCAGCCACCGTCGGCTCGGGGCCGGTGGGGTGGGGGGAGAGGAAGTCGGGGATGTAGCCGCCGTCCTGTTCCAGCGCCAGCCCCGACAGCAGCTCCAGCTTCTCCCGGCGCAGCACCCGGCGGGTGCGGCTCACCCATGCGTACGGACCGGTGCGGGAGTTGAGTCCGGAGGCCATCAGGGTGTTGACCGCCTCGTGCAGCGGTGAGACCGCGAAACGGGTGCGGGCGAGCCCGGCCGAGTCGATGGTGAGCCGGATCATGCCGTCGTCCCCCTGTCGAACCGTTCGAACGAGTCGGTTTTGTCAGCCTTTCGGACCAGAACCATTCGACCCTGGTCGAATCCTGACATGAATGCTCGCCTTCGAAGTCGCCCCCGCCCAAGCTGTTTCCCGTGACCGCGTCAGCACGGACGCGGCGCGAGCGGAAGGACGAACATGACGAGCACGCGCGGCCGCATCGCGGCCCTGCTGGGCGCCGTCGCGGTGGTCGCCGGCACCACCCTGGCCACCCCCGCCGTCGCGGCGCCGGACCGGTCGGCCGATGCGCACCGGCAGGGCGGCGGGATCACCGGCCGGGCACCCTGCCAGGGAGCGCCCGAATTCACCTGCGGGACCATCACCGTGCCGCTCGACCACAGCGGCCGGACCCCCGGAAACCTCCAGCTCGACGTGGCGATGACGGGCAACGCCGACGCCCCCAAGGGCGACCTGCTGTTCCTCACCGGCGGCCCCGGCCAGCCCGGGGTACCGCTGATGCGCCGGATCGCCGGCAAGATCGAGCCGCTCCTCAAGGACTACCGGCTGGTGATGTACGACCAGCGCGGCACCGGCGAGCGCGCCCTGCAGTGCCCCGGCCTCCAGGAGGACATGGGCTCCTCCGACCTCGCCGTGCCGCGCAAGCAGTCGATCGCCGACTGCGCCACCTCGCTCGGCCCGAACGCCCGCTTCTACAGCACCGCGGACACCGTCGGCGACATCGACCTGCTGCGCCAGGCCCTCGGCGACCACCGGCTGACCCTCGACGGCGTCTCCTACGGCACCTTCGTCGCCGAGCGCTACGCCCTCGCCCACCCGGCGCACGTGGCGCGGCTGGTGCTCGACTCGGTGGTGCCGCAGGGCGGTTACGACCCGCTGGACCTGGTCGCGCTGCCCGCCACCGCCCGGGTGCTGCGCACCGCCTGCCGGGCCACCGGCTGCACCACCGACCCGGCCGAGGACCTGGCCGCCACCGTGCGGCGCTACGGCGACGGGGCGCAGATCCTGGACGCGCTCACCAGCTACGAGTTCGCCGACCCCAACTACGGCGGGGTGCCGGAAGCCCTGCACGAAGCCGCCGACGGGCACCCGGAGAAGCTCCAGGCCTTCATCGACCAGGTGCACAAGGCCGACGCCGCCCCGGCCGAGGCGCTCAGCCAGGGTCTGCACGCCGCCACCCTGTGCGCCGACGGGCGCTACCCGTGGGGCTCCTCGGACACCCCGGTCGCGGGCCGGGCGGCCGCACTGGAGGAGACCCGGCAGGACCTGACCGCCGAGCAGACCTGGCCGTACGACCCGGCGACCGCGACCGGGCTGGGCAGCCTGCTGGTCTGCCTGGACTGGCCGCGCGAGCAGGTGCCACCGCTGCCGCCGGCGCACCGCAAGCTGCCCGACGTGCCGGTGCTGCTGCTCGGCGGGGACCGGGACCTCTCCACCCCGTACGAGTGGCTGTACCAGCAGGCGGCGCTGACCCACGATCCGCAGATCGTGATCGTCCCGGGGGCGGCGCACTCGGTGCAGACCCGGGCGGCCAACCCGGCCGGGCGGCAGGCGGTCTACGACTTCCTGCTCAAGTAGCCGGCCCCCGATCGGCCGCCCGGTTCCCGCGCAGGCAGCCGTTCGGCGGCGGTCCGTTCCGCACAGGGGTCGGAACGGCCCGCCGCCGGCTCAGAGTTCGGCCGCGCCCCAGCCGTCGTCGGGCAGGGGGCGGTCCGGCTCGGGGCAGTCGGGGTGGTCGTATCCCCAGAGGCCGACCTTGTGCAGCAGCCAGTCGGTCAAGGGCGGTTGGTCCTGGTCGAGCCGGTCGACCAGGACGAAGCCGACCCGGACCTCCTCGGCCGGCGCGACCTCCAGGGTCCGCTGGCCGGGGATGTTCTCGTACGTCACGGTCTCCCAGGAGCAGCCGGCCGCGGTCAGCGCGGCGATCAGTTCGGATTCGCTGACCTTGGTGTCAATGGTGCCCAACTCGCCGCTGAGCTCAGGTAGTTCCAGTTCTCCCTGCCAGGTGGGCAGGGAGAGCGAGCGCAGTCGGCGGCAGCGGCAGAACACCGTCCAGGCGTCGCCCCAGCCGAAGGCGTGCGGCCAGCGCGACTGCTTGTGGATGCGCCCGCCGTCCCACGGATCGCCGTAGCGGGCGGCGAGTTCGGGCAGCGAGGCGTCGTACCGCAGGTCACCGAGCCCGCCGCTGACGGCGAGGGCCGCGAGCAGGCGTGGGAAGGTCATCGCTACAGGCACCCGCGCACCGCCTCGATCAGCCGGTTGGCGCGGGCGTCGCCGTGGCCGATCATCCGGTTCGCCACGTAGCCGAAGCCGACCCCGAACTCGTCGTCGCCGAAGGCGAACTGGCCGCCCGCGCCGTCGTTGCCGAAGCTGCGCGCGCCGAGCAGCGGGCGGAAGGCGGGGGAGTCCAGCAGCAGGCCGGAGCCCCAGCGGGCGCCCATGTCGAAACCCAGAAATCCCTGGCCGGACGAGAGTTCGCGCACCGCGTCGGTCACGGTGTCGTGCGAGAGCAGCCGGGGGGCGCCGTCCAGGCCGGTCGCCGCGGCCGCGTAGAGGCCGGCCAGGCCGGTGGCGGAGGCGACGGCGCCCGCGCCGGGCAGCTCGATCGCGTGCAGGGCCGGGTCGTTCCAGCCGTGCGGCACGTCCAGGCCGGGGAAGACCAGGGCGCCGTTCATGGTGACGATCCGGGTGAGCAGGTGCTCAGGCCCGGGCATCGGGCGGCGGCCCTCGGCCTCCACCAGCCGGGCGAGGTGCGGCAGTTCGCTCTCCGGCAGGCCGATCCACAGCGGCAGGCCGAGCGGCTCGGCGATCTCCTTGCGCAGGAACGCGCCCGGAGTCAGGCCGGTGATCCGGCGGATCACCTCGCCGACCGCGAAGCCGAGCACATGGCCGTGGTACTCGTACGTCGTCCCGGGCTCCCAGAGCGGCTGCTGCTCCTCGATCGCGCGGACCACCGGCTGCCAGGCGGCGATCTCCTCGAAGGAGAGCACCGCGTCGAGGGCCGGGAGCCCGGCCCGGTGGCCGAGGACCATCCGGGTGGTGACGGCCTGCTTGCCGTGGCGGGCGAACTCGGGCCAGTAGCGGGCGATCGGGGCGTCCAGGTCGAGCAGGCCGCGCTGGGCGAGCAGCAGGGCGCTGATGCTGACCGCGCCCTTGGCGCAGGAGAACACCGGGACCAGCGTGTCCCGGGTCCAGGCCCGGCCGGAGTTCCGGTCGGCGGTGCCGCCCCAGAGCTCGACCACCTTGCGGCCGTCGACGAACACGGTGACGGCCGCGCCGAGTTCGGGGAAGTCGGCGAAGTTGCCCGCGAAGGCGTCCGCGACGGCGCCGTAGCGTTCGTCGGCCCAGCCCTGGTACTGCTGCATGTGTGGAGCCCCGTTCCGTTCGCGTCGCGTCCGCGCGCGGCGTCCGCCAAGATCATCGACCGGACCACGGTACGGGGTCGGGGCCGTCGTGACGACCGGTTTCGGCCGGTCCGGGGCGGGAGGGGCGGATGTGACGGGCCCGGTCTCAGTCGGCGGGGTGTAGGGGGCGTCGACGACCTGCTCGACGTGGCTCTCCGGGACGGACGCCTCGATCTTCAAGCGCGTCATGGTGGGCCCTAACCGGCGGGCGCGGTTCGGCGGAAAGTCCGGTGCGGCCAGGCGCTGAGCCCGAGTGCGGTGCCGATGCCGACGAAGGCCGCCGCGCCGGCCGGGCCCACCCAGCCGGTCAGTGGAGCGTCGCCGGCGCCGCTGCCGAGCGCCCCGAACACGGCGGTGAGCAGGCCGTACGGGATCAGCAGGGTGCCCGCCCAGGCGGAGGCGAGCAGCAGGCGGCGGGGCAGCGGGCGGATCGGCGGGCGGTGGGCGAGCAGCAGGGCGAGGGCCACGCCGGTCAGTGCCAGCACGGAGGTGAAGTCGATGCCGTGCCGTTCCAGCCAGACCAGGGCGGCGGGGGCGCCGTTGCGCCGGAACTCGTCCGCCATGTGGAAGCCGTCGGCCATTCCGGCTCGTCCGCCCGCCGCCCAGTAGGCCTTCAGCACGATGTAGGGCAGGGCGAGGCTGCCGGCTGCGGCGACCAGGTGCCGGTGCTGTCGGGGCATGGTGCGCACTCCTCTTCGTCGGTGGTCCCAGCCTCGGGGAGCGGGCCCCGGCCGGCGTCCTGCGCGGGGAGGGGGCGGCTCCCCCGGGCGGGGGATCGGGAGAAGAGGCGGGGGGGGGCAGTGCTGCTGGGCGCGCGATTGTCGATGCGCGCCCGTGGCCGGGCGGTGCCGCCGAAGCGGGCGTACGTGCCGTTGAGGGTGTGCGGTCCGTACGACCAGGGGCTGAGGCTCGGGGCGACGGCCGCGTTCCGGTCCTCCGGGGCGGTCGGGACGGCTTGGAGGGGGAGAACCCGGCCATGTCCCACCGTGTTCGGGTCCGAGGTTGTCGGGGTCTGACGGGCCGCCGGGTTGGGCAGGCTCGGTCGGACACGTAACGCGCGCAGTGAGGGAGCTGTTGATGACCGCGGTGCACGAATCCGTCCTCGACGCGATCGGCGGAACGCCGCTGTTCCGCCTGGCCAGGCTGGGCGCCGGGATCGCCGCGCCGGTCTACGCGAAGGCCGAGTTCCTCAACATCGGCGGCAGCGTCAAGGACCGCGCCGCGCTGTCGATGATCCTGGCCGCCGAGCGGGACGGCCTGTTGGAGCCGGGCGGGACGGTCGTGGAGGCGACCTCCGGCAACACCGGGATCGGGTTGGCCGTCGTCGGCCGCCAGCGCGGGTACCGGGTGATCGCCGGGGTGTCGGACAAGGCTTCGGCCGAGAAGGCGGACATCCTGCGGGCCTACGGCGCGGAGGTGGTGCTCGCGACGACCTCGGTGCCGCAGGAGGACCCGCGGCACCTGTTCAACGTGGTCCGGCGGCTGTCGGAGGAGATTCCGGGGGCCTGGCTCGCCAACCAGTACGACAACCCGGCCAATCCCGACGCCCATGTCCGGACCACCGGCCCGGAGATCTGGGAGCAGACCGGCGGCCGGGTGACCCACTTCGTGGCGGGCGTCGGCACCGGCGGCACCGTCACCGGCACCGGCGGGTACCTCAAGCAGGTGTCCGGCGGGGTGGTGACCGTGGTCGGCGCGGACCCGGAGTCCTCCTCCTACGGGGGCGGGGACGGCAGTCCGTGGTTCGTCGAGAGCATCGGCCACTTCCTCCACCCGGAGACGGTCGAGGACCGCTGGCCGCAGGCCTACCGCTCGGAGGTGGTCGACTCCTTCGAGCGGATCCCGGACCGCGAGTCGCTGCTGACGGCCCGCCGGCTGGCCCGCGAGGAGGGCCTGTTGGCCGGCCCGTCCTCCGGCACGGCGGTGGCGGCGGCGCTGCGGGTGGCGCGCCGGCTGGGGCCGGACGACCTGGTCGTGGTGCTGCTGCCGGATTCCGGCCGCTCGTACCTGTCCAAGGTGCACAGCGACGTGTGGATGCGGGAGTGGGGCTTCCTGGAGGAGGGCTCGGACGGCCTGCGGCCGTTGCTGGAGGCAGCCGGTCCGCTGGTGTCGGTGGCCGCCGACGCGACCATCGGCGAGGCGCTGGAACTGCTGCGGTCCGCGCCGGACGGCATCGCCCCGGCCGTGCTGGCGCGGGTGGAGCGCCCGTACGGGGTGAGCGCGACGGAGGTGGTCGGCTCGGTGTCCCGGGAGGTGCTGGCGGCGGCGCTGGCCGGCGGAGGGGCCAAGCCGGACGGGCCGGTGCGCCCGCTGCTCGGGCCGGCCCTGCCGACGGTGGGGGTCGGGCAGTCGGCGGCCCGGGCGCGGGCCGCGCTGGCGGGCGGGCACCCGGCGGTCGTGGTGCTGGTGGACGGCCGGGCGGCCGGGGTGCTTCCGCGTGACGTCCTGACGTGACGTCCTGACGTGACGTCCTGACGTGACGTCGGGATGTGTCGACGTGAGCCGTGCCGACGTGAGCCGTGCCGTCCTGGGCTAACTCCCTGCCGCGGGCGCCAGGACGGCGAGGATGACCCGGTCCAGGGAGCGGTCGAAGGCCTGGTCCGGGTCGGCGGGCGGCCCCGAGGTGGCGAAGGCCTGGGCCAGGTGGGGGTAGTCGCCGCTCATCGCCGCCCGGGTGAGGTAGCCGACCATCTCCGCCTGCCACTTGGCGCCCGCGGCCGCCGTCTGCTCGTACTGGGCGAACTGGCAGATGAAGCCGTTGAACATCGCCATCGCCTCCATCCGCGCGCCGCCCGGCAGGCCGGTGGGGGCGGTGACGGCGAGGAAGTGGTCTGTGTAGCGCAGCGCGTTGGGGCCGATGCCCGGGCGGGCGATGACCAGTGCGGGCAACCAGGGGTGGCGGCGGAAGATGGTGAGCTGCTCGTGCCCGAGGCGCGCGAGGTCCGCCCGTACGTCGCCGCTCGGCCCGGGCGGCAGCCGGTACTCGGCGCAGGCCGCGTCGAGCATCAGGTCGAGCAGGTGCTCCTTCTTCGGCACGTAGTTGTAGAGCGACATGGTGCCCGCGCCGAGCGCGGCCGCGACCCGCCGCATCGAGACGGATTCCAGGCCCTCCGCGTCGGCGATGGCGATGGCGGCCGCGGCGATCGAGTCGCGGCTGTGGGCCGGTCGGGGGCCGCGCCCGGTGCGTTCGGGGCGCAGCCAGATCAGTTCGGGCGCCTCGGCGGGCACCGGTCTGCCGGGATGCTCCGCGCTCCCGGGCCCGGTGGGGCCCGCCGGACTGCTGGGGGTGTTGCTGGACGGCACTGGAAGATCACCTCGCTCACCCATCTTAGATACGTACGGCGTACGTAGTACGATTGCGGCTGCGTGTGCTTCTACGTACGCTGTACCTAGAGAAGGGCGGAGCCATGTCTGACAGCACCCGACCCGCCATCGAGATGGCAGGCGTGGAGAAACGATTCGGGGCCACCGAAGCCCTGCGCGGCCTCGACCTGACCGTCCCGGCCGGCACCGTCTGCGGCCTCCTCGGCCCCAACGGCGCCGGCAAGACCACCGCCGTACGCGTCCTCGCCACCCTGGTCGCCCCCGACCGGGGCACCGTCCGGGTCGCCGGACACGACGCCGTCCGTGACGCCGAGGAGGTCCGGCGGGCGATCGGACTGGCCGGGCAGCACGCCGCGCTGGACGAGGGCATCACCGGTCGCGACAACCTCCACCTGTTCGGCCGGCTGCACCGCCTCGGTGCCCGGCGGGCCCGGGCGCGCGCCGACGAACTGCTGACCCGCTTCGACCTCGCCGAGGCCGGCGACCGGCTGGTCCGCACCTACTCGGGCGGCATGCGCCGGCGCCTCGACCTGATCGCCAGCCTGGTCACCAGTCCGCCGGTGCTCTTCCTGGACGAGCCCACCACCGGGCTCGACCCGCGCAGCCGCCAGGTGATCTGGGACACCGTCAGGGAGTTGGCCGACGGCGGCACCACCGTGCTGCTCACCACCCAGTACCTGGAGGAGGCCGACCGCCTCGCCGACGACATCGTGGTGGTCGACCACGGCGCCGCGATCGCCACCGGTCCGCAGGCCCGGCTCAAGGCGGCGATCGGCAGCCAGGTCTCCGTCACCCTGGCCGATCCGGTCCAACTCGCGGCCGCCGCCGTGGTCTTGTCGGGCCTGTCCGGGGCCGACGCCCAGGTGGACGTGGCCGCGCGGGCGGTCACGGTGCTCACCCGGCCCGGCGCGGACGTCCTGCTCCCTGCGCTGGTCAGGGAGTTGGACGCCGTCGGCGTCGTCGCCGAGGACGTCGCCGTCCGGGCGCCCTCGCTCGACGACGTGTTCCTCGCGCTCACCGACGAGTCCGCCGCACTGGGGAGGGCCGCCTGATGTCCGCCGTCATCCACACTGCTCCGCGACCGTCCGCCGGTGTCCGGCTGGCCTCCGACGCCGGCACCTCGATGCTCCGAGTCCTGCTCAACTACCGTCACTCACCCGGCCTGCTGGCCGCCTCGCTGGGTGTGCCGGTGATCATGGTGGTGGTCTTCGGATACGTCTTCGGCAGCGCCGTGCGGGTGCCCGGCGGCGGGGACTACCGGGAGTTCCTGATGCCAGGACTGTTCGCCATGGTCGCCACCAACGGCATCATGCCCACCATGGTCGGCGCCGCCCGCGACGTCGGCCGCGGGGTCACCGACCGACTGCGCTCGATGCCGGTCTCCCGCACCGGACTGCTGCTCGGACAGACTCTCGCCGACCTCCTGGTCAGCCTCGTCGTGCTGGCGTTGCTGGCCCTGGTCGGACTGGCCGCCGGCTGGCGCGCCCGGCACGGCGCGGGCGACGCGCTGGAGGCGTTCACGCTGCTGCTGCTCTTCCGGTTCGTGATGACCTGGGTCGGTATCCTGCTCGGCCTGGCCGTCGGCAAGGAGGAGGCCGCCGGTCAACTCTCCGTCGCCGTCTTCCCGTTGGCGATGGTGACCAATGCGTACGTGCCCACCGGCGGAATGCCCGGCTGGCTGCGGGTGATCGCCGACTGGAACCCGATCAGCTCGGTGGTCGAGGCCGCCCGTGAGCTCTTCGGCAACCCGGCGGCGCCCGGCGCCGCCTGGCCGATGCAGCACGCCGTCCTGGCCACGCTGCTGTGGAGCGCCGCGCTGCTCCTGCTCTGCGGGCCGCTGGCCGTACGGAAGTTCGCCACCCACGGGCGGTGAGCCGCCCGGTCCGGCGAATGTGCTGGACACCGTGGCCGGTGTGGCTTTAGGTGGGGCGCCATGGAGTACACCCACCTCGGCCGCACCGGCCTGACCGTCTCCCGCCTCTGCCTCGGCACCATGAACTTCGGCCCCCACACCGAGGAGGCCGAGGCCCACCGGCTCATGGACACCGCCCATGAGCGCGGCATCAACTTCTTCGACACCGCCAACTCCTACGGCCGCGACCCCGAGGGCAACCTCAAGGGCCGCACCGAGGAGATCATCGGCCGCTGGTTCGCCCAGGGCGGCGGCCGCCGCGAGCGCACCGTGCTCGCCACCAAGGCCTACGCCGAGATGAGCGACTGGCCCAACGAGGGGCGGCTCTCCGCGCTCGCCATCCGCAAGGCGGTCGAGGCCAGCCTGCGGCGGCTGCGGACCGACCACATCGACCTGTACCAGATGCACCACATCGACCGGGACACGCCCTGGGAGGAGATCTGGCAGGCGATGGAGGTCCTGGTCGCCCAGGGCAAGATCATCTACGTCGGCTCCAGCAACTTCGCCGGGTGGCACATCGCCCAGGCCCAGGGGGCCGCCCGGTCCCGGCACTTCCTCGGCCTGGTCAGCGAGCAGTCCCTCTACAACCTCCTCGACCGCACCGTCGAACTGGAGGTGATCCCCGCCCTCCAGCACTACGGCCTCGGCCTGCTGCCGTGGTCCCCGCTGCGCAGCGGCCTGCTCGGCGGCGTCCTGCGCAAGGAGCGCGAGGGCACCCGGGTGCGCGGCGCCCTGGGCTACGCGGGCGCAGTGCTGGAGAAGCACCGCGAGCGCCTCCAGGCCTACGAGGACTTCGCCGCCGAACTCGGCACCGACCCCGCCGAGCTCGCCCTCGCCTGGCTGCTCTCCCGCCCGGCCGTCACCGCCCCCATCATCGGCCCCCGCACCCCCGCCCACCTCGATGCCGCCCTCGGGGCGCTCGACCTCACGCTCGACCAGAAGACCCTGGACCGCCTGGACGAACTCTTCCCCGGCCACCGCCCCGCCCCGGAGGACTACGCCTGGTAGACCCACCGGCCCTCGGCCCACCGGCCCACCGGCCCACCGGCCCTCGGCCCACCGGCCCTCGGCCGAGCCGAGGGGCCGGTCGTCGCGGACGCTCCCCAGACCGCGGCGAGCCGACCCGGACCCTGGCCCGATCCGGCGGGCCAGGGTCGCTGTGGTAGCAAGGCAGGCATGACGGAGCGGATCGGGGAGCGGGGGGCGTACCACCACGGGGCGCTGCCGGAGGCGCTGGTGGCGGCGGCGTTCGAGGTGCTGGACGAGCAGGGCCAGGAGAAGGTGAGCGTGCGGGAGGTGGCCCGCCGGGCGGGGGTTTCGGCGGGCGCGCCGTTCCGCCACTTCGCCGACCGGCAGGCGCTGTTGACGGCGGTGGCGGACCGGGTGCTGACGGACTTCTACCACTGGCAGGAGGCGGAGGTGGCCGTCGCCGAAGCGGTCGGCGGGTCGGCGATGCGGGCGCTGGGCCTGGGGTTCGTCCGGTACGCGCTGCGCCATCCGCGGCGGTTCGAGCTGGTGCGCTCGCGGGTCTTCACGGATGCGCGGGATCCGGAGCTGCGGGAGCAACTGGACTGCATGGACCGGGCGTTCACCGAACTGATCGTGGCGGACCAGCGGGCGGGGCGGCTGGGGCCCGGTGACCCGGGGCAGGTGATGCTGGCCGGGCAGGCGCTGGTCTACGGGCTGGCGCAGATGATCGTGGACGGCTACCTGCCCGCGGACCGGGCGGAGCAGCTGGCCGTCCAGGTGCTGGACACCTTCCGCCGGGGGATCGCCAACGGGCCCTAGCAGTAGCCGAATTGTGGCTGCGGCGAGCCTTGACCGCCCTGCCGGGCCTTGATGTAATCACCGATTACATGGGGGGGCGGGTCGGTTTCGGGGAGGCCGGGTATGTCCAAGGGGAGCGCGTTCGTCCAGTCGCTGTTCGCCGAGCCACGGCGGGGCTACACCACCGCGGCTGCCACCGGCGACACCGTGGTGCTGCTGATCGGCATGCGGGTCAACCGCTTCTGGGCCGTCCACCACTGGGGCCCGGTGATGTACGCGATGTTCCGGATGCTGCGCGAGCTGCGCCGCAGCCCCGAACGCGGACTGCGCGGGCGCATCCTGCTCACCGCCTCGCCGCGCACCTACTACGTCGTCCAGTACTGGGAGTCGAAGGAGGCGCTGTACCGCTACTCCACGGCACCGGACGGCTTCCACCACACCGCCTGGGGAATCGCCAACCGGAAGGTGCGGGAGGGCCGGACCCGGGGGCACGTCGGGCTCTGGCACGAGACGTACATCGTCCCCGAGGGCGGGTACGAGTCGATCTACTTCGACATGCCGGCCTTCGGGCTGGCCGGTGCCACCGGGCAGGTGCCGGTGGAGGAGCGGGGCCGGCACGCCGCCCAGCGGCTGGCCTTCCGCTCGGGGGCGAGGCCGGGTGAGGACCCGGAGGGGACCGCGCGCGCGGCGGACGGCGCGGCGGGCGGCGCGGGGGACGGTACCGACGCCCGGGCGGACGCTCCAGGAGTGTCGTGAGTCATCGGACGGCCCCCGGTGTGGGAGCGTCGGGGGATGGTCGATCAGGGCGGCGCCGCGCGGCCGGCGCGGGTGGTGCACGAGGTGCCGTACCGGGCGCAGTGGGAGTCCGCGGACCTCGTGCGGGACATCGTGGACGGGCGGCTGGACGCGGCGCGGGACCCGCGCTGGGGCCAGTCGGGGGCGGCCAGCCCGGAGGAGTACGCATGGTGGTCCTGGCGCCTGTGCGGAGTGGCCTGCCTGCGGATGGCGCTGGAGCACTGGTGGGGCGTCACCCCGACGGCGATGGCGCTGGCGGGCGAGTGCGTGGCGGCCGGCGCGTACGTCCGGGACGGTGAGAGCCTGCGCGGACTGGTCCACGCGCCGTTCGTGGAGTACGTCCGGCGGCGCTGGGGACTGGCCGCCCGCGCCGCGGAGTTGACGCCCGCGGAGGTGGCGGCCGAGGTGGCGGACGGGCGGCTGGTGATGGTGTCGGTGCACCCGTCGATCCGGGAGCCGAACGGGCCGGAGCCGGTCCGGCGCGGCGGGCACCTGGTGCTGGCGGTCGGCGCCACGGAGACGGCGCTGCTGATCCACAACCCCTCGGGCTTCCCGGGGGAGTCGCAGGCCTTCGCACGCGTTTCGCGGCGCTCGTTCGGGCCGTTCTACGCCGGACGGGGGATCGTGCTCGGCCCGCCCGGTACCGAGGGGTAGCCCGGCAGGAGCGGCGCCGAGGCAGCCGGCCGGCCCGCCCGGCGCCGAGGGGCAGCCCGGCGGGCGGAGCGGCGCCGAACGGCGGCCCGGCCGGCAGCAGCGGTCAGCCGTTGTCCGGCAGCCCCGCCGGGTAGAAGGGCAGACTGCTGCGGCACAGCGCCGAGATCGGCTTCAACGCGGCGGCCAGCCGGTCGAGTTCGGCCCGCGGGTAGTCCTCCCAGACCCGGGCGGCGGCCAGGTCGGTGGCCGCCTCCAGGGCCTGGTGGCGGATCCGGCCGAGCTCGGTCACCGTGCCGCCCGCCGTCAGCCAGCCGCGCTCGACCAGGCGCCCTGCGGCCGCGTCCCACTCCTCGTCCGTCCAGCCGCGCACCGGCTGGAGCTGTTCGCGCCGCATGTCCATCGCACAGCGGATCACCAGCGCCTCGCAGCCGTCCAGCCCGGCGGCCACCAGCGCGGCCACATGGCCGTCCCCGCGGTGCTCGCGCATCACGGTGGCAGCCCGCCAGAGCCGCTCGTACAGCCCGGTCGGCGTCGGGAGCGCGGCGTTGGCGGCGGCCAGCACCCGGCCGGCGCAGTCCAGCCGGGCGGCGGCCTGCTCCAGCGTCCCGACCGCCTGCTCGACCTGTTCCCGGTCCACGTGCTCCAGGAGCCGGGCCAGGGCCGCGCCCGCCCCCTTGTCGCGGGCGGCCAGCGCCTCCTCCGGGGCGGCCAGCGACCACAGCGCCGGCAGCGCCCGCTCGACCATCGCCGGGGCGAAGTTGAAGAAGGCGGCGATCACCGGCGGGGCGTCCACCGCGCCCAGCGGGGCGGAGCGGCCGCCGAAGTAACCGCGCCAGAAGCCGCGCAGCCCGGCCGCCTCGAAGGCGTCGCGACACTCGGGCTGGAAGTAGGTGACCGCGTGCACCGGCTCGAAGAGCCACCAGAGCGCGCGGGCGGGATGGACGAGATCGGCCATCGGGAGACCTTCCTCGGACGGGGCTCCGAGCGGGCGCGGGGAGCTCGACTGGTCGGCACGGCACACGGCGGTCGCGCGGGCGGCGGGGTTCCGGGGCCGCCCGGGCGGGCGCGCGGGCCGTTCAAGTGCTGATGACCACGGGGGAGGCCCCGCTAATCCTCGGCGCGGCATGGCGGAGGTCACACGCCGGAGGGTTTCGGCGCTCCACCGGCGGCATCGCGAGCGGGTCGACCGGCATCCGATCGCGGCAGATCGCCGCGGTCGGCCTCAAGGTGGCCGCCCGGCGGTCGAGTCCGCCGTCCGGCAGGCCCTCCCGGACCCGGCCCGCGGCCAGGTCGGTGGCGGCCCATCGGGCAGTGCGGGCTGCTCACCTGCTGACGGCCCCGGCGCCGGAGCGGGCCCCGGCATCCCGGGCGGGGTGTGATCACGGTCACCCGGAGCGCTCAGGGTGCGACCGGCGGTGGCGCGGCGCGAGATGATGGGACGAGGTGCCCGCTCCCGGGCGCCCAGCCCTCGCAAGCCCTCGCACGAAGGTAGTCGGTCATGGCCCAGATCAACCCCAGCATCCTGTCCGCGGACTTCGCCCGGCTCGCCGACGAGGCCGAGGCCGTCCGGGGTTCCGACTGGCTGCACGTGGACGTCATGGACAACCACTTCGTGCCGAACCTGACCCTGGGCATCCCGGTGGTCGAGTCGCTGGCCCGCGCCACCGACATCCCGCTCGACTGCCACCTGATGATCGAGGACCCGGACCGCTGGGCCCCGCAGTACGTCGAGGCCGGGGCCGGCTCGATCACCTTCCACGTCGAGGCCGCCGCCGCGCCCGTCCGACTGGCCCGCGAGATCCGCGCCAAGGGCGCCCGCGCCTCGATGGCACTCAAGCCGGGCACCCCGATCGAGCCCTACGAGGACCTGCTGCCCGAGCTCGACATGCTGCTGATCATGACGGTCGAGCCCGGGTTCGGCGGCCAGGCCTTCCTGGACATCATGCTGCCGAAGATCCGCCGCACCCGGGAGCTGATCGCCAAGCACGACCTGGAGCTCTGGCTGCAGGTCGACGGCGGCGTCTCCGCGACCACCATCGAGCGCTGCGCCGAGGCCGGAGCGGACGTGTTCGTGGCCGGTTCGGCCGTGTACGGCGCCGAGGACCCGGCCCAGGCCGTCCGCAACCTGCGCGAGCTCGCCGACAAGGCGTCGGTGGACGCCTGGTGGGCCTGCGAGCACTGAGGTGCTCCTGAGGAGCACCTCAGGAGCACCTCAGGAGCACCTGAGGGCCCTTGGGGCTCGCTCCTCGCGCTGCGGCCGGATGGCCGGGCACGGCTGGAGGAGCGCCGCGCCGTGGCGGATGATCGGTGGCGACGTCCTCCTGGCCCCGCCCGGCCCGGCCCCCGCACGGTGGTGGAACCGCACGCTTCCAGACCGTCCTGCGCGAGACCCCGCGAGGGCAATCCGTCGCACAACACCCTCATGGAGCCACAGCTACGGAACCGTCGCCGTCGGCTTCACCATGCGCGACCACAAACCGCCCGTGGACGACGTGATCCTGGTCGGCAGCTCCGGCGTCGGCGTCGAGCACGCCGAGGACCTGAACATCGACCCGTCCCACGTCTGCGTCGCCAGGGGCAGCGAGGACACGATGATCAAACACGTGGCGAGCACCGGCCCGGCCTTCGGGCTGGACCCCGTGGACAACGACTTCGGGCCCGACACCTCCCGGCCGGCAATACCGAACATCCGTCCACTTCACGAACCCGACCAACGAGTTCACCGGCTCCATCGACGGTGTCGGCAGCCCGTACGGGACGCTCGTGATCGGCTTCTCCTCCCCCTGCGTGTGACCCGACGGCACCAGAGCCCCGCAGTGGGCGACGTTCGCCCGGCCCTTCGCGCCTACGCCGCGCGAAGGGCCGTACCCGCAGGTTGAGGGCTGAGCCGGAACTCGCGGGTCACGGACTCGACCAACCGTCGTGGTTGCTCATTGCTCGTCAGGGAGGCGAATCACGGATTCGGGGAGCGGGAGTTCGTCACCGCGTGCTGCAGTCCGGCTACAGATCAACAGGTGACCCCGGCGGTGCGGCAAACACCCCGGGGGCAGGCACAGGGAGTTAGGAGCTCCTCATGCATGTGCACTTTATCGCGCCCGAACGCTACCTAAGGGCGTCACACGTGATTGGCGGCGGACCGATGGCGCGGACCGGTCGGCGACCCGGTGCGTCAAGGTCGCGTTGTGAATCCGGGCGTCGGCGTAAGGATCTCGTCAACGCGGGGCGCGGGGCCATGGGCCCGTGGGTTCGCTTGCCTCGAACGAACTCGCGGCGAGGCTGGGACAGGACGATGCGCATGTACTCCGCCCGGCCCGGCGGCCGTCGCTACCACCCCGTCCTCGACCGCCTGCCGGTCTCGGTGTCCGGCACCGTGGCCCTGGTCGCCGGCGGCGCGCTCGCGCTCGGCCTCGGCCGGCTGGGCGAACTCCACGCCGGCTGGTTCCCGTACATCGCGTACCTCGGACTGGCCGCGCTGGCCGGAGCCTTCTCCCGGCCCCCGGCCGCACCCCTGGTCGGCCTGGCCGCCTGGCTGTGCTGCAACGCCTTCGTCGAGCACCGCCGTGCCGAGCTCGGCTGGTCCGGCGTGGGGCCCGAGAGCGAGCACTTCGTCCTCTTCACTGCCGCTGCCCTGGTGCTCTCCCTGCCCGCTGCGTTGCCGCGTCGGGCGATCCGGGTCGAGTGCCTCCCCGTCGGCAAGGGGGCCGAGCGTCACGTCGGTTGAGGCCCGCCGCCCCGGTGTCGGTCCGGAGGGCGGCGGGCCGGTCTGCTATCCGAGGCCGGGGACGAACTGGATGAGCAGGTCGATGGCCTTGATTCCGAGGAAGGGCAGGACGAGCCCGCCGAGCCCGTACACCCGCAGGTTGCGGCGGAGCAGGTCGGTTGCGGAGACGGGCTGGTAGCGGACACCGCGCAGGGCGAGCGGGATCAGCGCAACGATGATCAGTGCGTTGAAGATGATCGCGGAGGCGATGGCCGAGGTGGGGCTGTGCAGTTCCATGATGTTGAGGTGGTGCAGCCCGGGGTAGGCGTTCGCGAACATCGCGGGGATGATCGCGAAGAACTTGGCCACGTCGTTGGTGATCGAGAAAGTGGTCAACGCGCCCCGGGTGATGAGGAGTTGCTTGCCGACCCGGACGATGTCGATCAGTTTGGCCGGGTTGGAGTCGAGGTCGACCATGTTGCCGGCCTCCTTGGCGGCCGGGGTGCCGGAGTTCATCGTGATGCCGACGTCGGCCTGGGCGAGGGCGGGGGCGTCGTTGGTGCCGTCGCCGGTCATCGCGACCATGTTCCCGGCGGCCTGCTCGCGCCGCAGGTGGGCGAGCTTGTCCTCGGGCGTGGCCTCGGCCAGGAAGTCGTCCACGCCGGCCTCCTCGGCGATGGCCTTCGCGGTCAGCGGGTTGTCGCCGGTGACCATGACGGTGCGGATGCCCATCCGGCGCAGCTCGGCGAAGCGTTCGGCGATGCCTTCCTTGACCACGTCCTTGAGTTCGACGACGCCCAGCGCCCGGGCGCCGTGCCGGTCCTGGACGGCGACCAGCAGCGGGGTGCCACCGGCCTCGGCGATCCGGTCGACCAGCGGCTTGGCCTCGATCGGGAGCCGTCCGCCGGAGTCCACCACCCAGCGGGCGACGGCGCTCGCGGCGCCCTTGCGGATCAGGCAGGTGGTGCCGTCGGGCCAGCGCAGGTCGACGCCGCTCATCCGGCTGTGCGCGGTGAACGGGACGGGCTGCTGCTCGCCGAGTTCGCCGGGGGAGCGCGGCGGCACCCAGTACTGACGGTTCGTCAGTTCCACCAGGGAGCGCCCCTCCGGCGTCTCGTCCGCGACGGATGCCAACTGGGCGGCCTCGGCGAGCTGTTCGGTGGTCGCGCCGGGCAGGGGGTGCAGGGCTACGGCTCGGCGGTTGCCGTGCGTGATGGTGCCGGTCTTGTCGAGCAGCAGCACGTCGACGTCCCCGGCGGCCTCGACGGCCCGCCCGGAGAGGGCGACCACGTTGCGCTGGACGAGCCGGTCCATGCCGGCGATGCCGATCGCGGACAGCAGCGCGCCGATCGTGGTCGGGATGAGCGCGACCATCAACGCGACCAGCACGATGGTGGTCTGCGGCGCGTTCGCGTAGATGGCCATCGGCTGGAGCGAGACCACCGAGAGCAGGAAGACGATGGTCAGCGAGGCGAGGAGGATGTTGAGCGCGATCTCGTTCGGTGTCTTCTGCCGGTCGGCGCCCTCGACCAGGGCGATCATCCGGTCGACGAAGCTCTGCCCGGGGCGGGAGGTGACCCGGACGACCAGGTGGTCGGAGAGGACCTTGGTACCGCCGGTGACGCCGGTGCGGTCGCCGCCGGATTCGCGGATGACGGGTGCGGACTCCCCGGTGATCGCCGACTCGTCCACGGTGGCGACGCCCTCGACCACCTCGCCGTCCTGCGGGATCGCTTCGCCGGCCGACACGAGGACGATGTCGTGCAGCAGCAACTGCTCGGCGGGGATGACCTCGTGGCGCAGGTCGCGGGTGCCGACCCGCCAGTGCAGCAGCCGCCGGGCGGTGGTGCCCGCCTGGGCGCGTCGCAGCGAGGCGGCCTGTGCCTTGCCGCGGGCCTCGGCGACGGCCTCGGCGAGGTTGGCGAACAGCACGGTCAGCCACAGCCAGAAGCTGATGATCCAGGCGAAGACACCGGGATGGATGACGGCGCTGACCGTGGTGAGCGCGGAGCCGGTCTCGACGACCAGCATCACCGGGTTGCGCACCATCATGCGCGGGTGCAGCTTGCGGACGGCGGCGGGAAGGGCCTCGGCGAGCTGCCGACGGGTGATGAGTCGACGGCGGCCGCTCCTGGCGTTGGCCGGCCGGTGGCTCGGGTGCTGCGGCGGTTGCCCGGGAGCACGCTCTCGGCGGGCGAACCAGTTCTGCTGGTCGGGGGTGGTGTCCGGTGTGGTGAGGGCCGAACGGCGCATCGTCTCGGGGACCTTCCGGGCCGCCCGGGAGAGGGGCGGCGGTTCGGGAAATGACGGGGGGAACGCCGGACAGCGAAGCACCGGGACTTCACACGGCATGCGGCCTTGACGGCGGCTTGGCGTGCGGCGCCGCTTCCTTGACAGCTCCCTGACGCCCGCACCAACGATGTGTCGGCGGCGCGTCAGGGCTTCGTCAGGGAGGGTGAACGGGCTTGCCCCCGGCATCGGGGCAGGCTTCGATGGTGGGCATGCACCGCTCGACACGCCACCACGACCGCCCGCCGCATAGCCGGCCGCGGATCGTCGCTGTCGCGGCCGCCGCCGTCCGGTAGGACCGAGCCACTACCCCGCTCGCCGCCGGCCGCGCGCGCGGGCCGGGTGCCGTTCGTCCGGCCCGTGCCGATCACCGCCGTCCGTCCCCCGCCCTGACCGGCTCCGGGGGTCAGGGGACGGACGAGCCTTCCCGCGCAACACACCCTTCTCGCACCGGCGGCCCCGGTGGCGAGCGGCTTCGCGCCGCGTCGCCCCCGCACCCCGCCGGTGCCTTTTCACCCTTGGATGGGTCATGTCCGACGCTGTTCTGTCCGCCCGCACCGCCCTCGTCACCGGCGCCTCGTCGGGGATCGGCTGGGAGACCGCCCGGCTGCTCGCCGGGCACGGCGCGACCGTGCTCGTGCACGCCCGCACCACCGGCGAGGCGGAGGGCGCCGTCGAGCGCCTGGTCGCCGCGGGCGCCCGGCGGGACCAACTGGTCGAGCTGGCAGCCGACTTCACCAGGCTGTCGGAGGTCGCCGTGCTGGCCGGCACGGTCGTCAAGCACTACCCGGCGCTCGACCTGTTGGTGAACAACGCCGCCGCGATGGCGCCCGAGCGCTGCACCCTCACCGACGACGGCAACGAGGTCTCGCTCCAGGTCAACTTCCTGGCCGCGCACCTGCTGGCGAGGCTGCTGCGCGCCCCGCTGTCGGCGGCCGGCGATGCCCGCATCGTCAACGTGTCCTCGTCGCTGCACCGCACCGCCTCGATGAACTGGTCGGACCCGCACCGGGTGAAGAAGTACTCGCGCGTCGCCGCGTACGCGCAGTCGCAGCTCGCCCTCACCATGGCGACCGCCGACATGGCCCCGGCCGGCTCCGGTGTCACCGCCGTCAGTCTCAACCCGGGCCTGTGCGACACGGCGCTGCTGCCGCTGTACGGGCGGGTCGGTGCCCCGGCGGCGGAGGGCGCGGCAGCCGTGGTGCGGCTCTGCCTCCCGGAGACGGTCGTCGCCAACGGCGCCTACTTCGACGGCGGCGTCATCGCACCGACTGCGGCCGCCGCCCAGGAGGAGCGCTCGCTGAAGCGCCTGGTCAAGCTTGCCGACCAGCTGGTCGGCCAGGCCGTCTGAACCGTCCCGGAACCCCGTACCGAGGGAAGGACCACGATGTCCAAGCGCGCCCGTAAGAAGAAGGCCCGGCGGAAGAAGAAGGCGAACCACGGCCGCAAGCCCGGGCAGTAACCGACAGACCCACCCGGTGCCGCGTGCCACCGGCACCGGGTGCACCCCTCGGCCCCTGAGGCCCGCCGTCCGGCTGTGCGGACCGGCGGTGCCTCGGGGGCCGAGTCGTTAGGCCTTGTCGAAACGTTCAGGACAATCCGCGGTCTCGGACGAATGACGGCGACATAAGGGCCGCGTCAATGTTTCCGGATCACCCGTATGGACGGCATCAGGGACGCGCTGCGCGCCCCCGGGGGCTGGTTGGCTGCTCCCGCCGGTCGTCCGCCGGTGCCGTGAGGGCCCCCGAGGCCGTTTCACGGGCACGTCCCCTCAGCCACTCAGGTGGAGCCCATGTCCGATCTCATCTACGTCGGTGTCACGGTCGCCGTGTTCGCCGTCATCGCCCTGATCGCGCGGGGGGTGGAGAAGCTGTGAGCGCCGAGAACATCGCAGGTCTCATCGTGGCCGTCGCTCTCGTCGGCTACCTCATCCTCGCGTTGATCTACCCGGAGAAGTTCTGACATGAG
>NZ_JBHWDU010000056.1:0-56529 GCF_042734825.1 Kitasatospora sp. NPDC059648
GCGGGTGGGGGGCGCGGGGGGGGCCGCCGCGCGCGGCTGGGTTGGGGGGGGGGCCGGGCACCCGGGGGGCCCCCCCCACCGCCGTTTCGTCACGATTCGCCGCTCGCGCCCCGCCCGTACCGCCGGACCACGCGGGGTCCTCCTCGTCCCGGTGCACCCGGTGCGGCAGGATGTCCGGCATGACGTCGAGCGATCGTGACGAAACCGCCGGCCCGCACGGGCCCGGCGCCGCCGCAGGGCCCACCCCGGCAGCCGTCGCCACGGCCGCGCCACCGGCCAACACCGTGGTCGTCCCGGCCGACGAGGACCGGGTGGCGGCGGCCGGCAGCGAGGTGTTCGGCGGACCGCCCGGCCGACGGGCGCTGCTCGGCGTCTCCTGGTGGATCCCGGTGCGGGTCCTGGCGCTGGTGGTGATCGCGGTCTCGGCGCTCGGGATGGTGCACGACCTGCCCTGCTACGACCAGGCCTGGTTCCAGCCTGGGTCCCCGCAGTACATCCACGCCTGCTACAGCGACATCCCGCACCTGTTCTCCGGCCGCGGCTTCTCCGCCGGGCTGCACCCGTACGTGGACCGCATCCCCGGCACCACGGGGGACCTGCAGTACCTGGAGTACCCGGTGCTGACCGGCCTGTTCATGCAGGTCGCGGCCTGGCTGACGCCCGGCGGCGGCACCGAGCAGGCCCAGGAGCAGTGGTTCTGGGCGATCAACGCCGGGCTGCTGATGGCCTGCGCGGTGGTCGCCGCGGTCGCGCTCTCGCGCACCCACCGCCGCCGCCCCTGGGACGCGATGCTGTTCGCGCTCTCGCCGGTCGTGCTGCTCAACGGCACCGTCAACTGGGACCTTCTCGCGGTCGCCCTGGCCGCCGTGGCGATGGCCTGGTGGGCCCACTCCCGGCCGGCCTGGGCCGGCGTCTTCATCGGCCTGGCCACCGCGGCCAAGCTCTACCCGCTGCTGCTGCTCGGCCCGCTGCTGGTGCTCTGCTGGCGGGCCGGGAAGTGGCGCGAGTTCCGGGCGGCGCTCGGCGGCGCCGTGGGCGCCTGGCTGCTGGTCAACCTGCCGATCATGCTGGCCAACTGGCGGGGCTGGTCGACGTTCTACGTCTTCAGCGAGCACCGCGGCGAGGACTACGGCTCGTTCTGGCTGATCCTGATGCAGAACCGCGGGGTGGGGCTGGCCGACCTCGACCTCTACATCGGCGTACTGATGGTGCTGGGCTGCTCGGCCATAGCGTGGCTCGGCCTCTCGGCGCCCCGCCGGCCGCGGTTCGCACAGCTGGCCTTCCTGGTGGTCGCGCTGTTCGTGCTGGTCAACAAGGTGTACTCGCCGCAGTACGCGCTCTGGCTGCTGCCGCTCGCGGCGCTGGCCCGGCCGCGCTGGCGCGACATCCTGATCTGGCAGGCCTGCGAGGTGCTGTACACCCTCGGCATCTGGTCCCACCTGGGCTTCGTGACCGGGCCCAAGCAGCACGGGATCGGCGAGCCCTGGTACCACTTCGCGATCGTGCTGCACCTGCTCGGCACGCTCTACCTGGTCGTGCTGGTGGTCCGCGACGCCCTCCACCCGGACCGCGACCCGGTCCGCTGGGACGGCAGCGACGACCCCTCCGGCGGAGTGCTCGACGGGGCCCCGGACGCGTTCACCCTCGGCACCGCCCGGCACCTCCACGAGGACGAGAGCTACGCCGGATACGCGCCGGCCGGCTCCTTCGAGCAGTGGCTGGAGGAGCCACGGCTGTCGGAGCCGGCCGAGGAGCAGGCCTAGCGCGACCGGCCCGGAGGCGAGCCGAGCGCCACGGGGGCGTCCCTGCGGGTCAGTACGCCTAGCGGTCCACCACGCGGTCGAAGTGGGTGGTGGTGTGCCGCACCTGGAGGCCGAGCTCCTCGCCGATCGCGGGGGGCGCGGTCTCCCCGTCCAGGAACAGCAGCGAGACCTGCATGTGCGGCGGCTCGGCGAACCAGAGCTGCTTGCCCGCCCAGTGGAACGGCGACTTCGTCTTGTTGACGGTCGCCAGGCCCGCCCGGGCGATGCCCTTGGCCCGGGCGCCCATGCTCGCCACGTACTTGGGCGCCTCCAGGCCGATGCCGTGCGCGGTGCCGCCGGCGACCACCAGGATGTGGCCGTCGGAGGGCGCCGGGTGCTGGCGGTAGCCGTAGCGGTCGCCCTTCTTCACCGGGGTGACGTCCAGCACCGTGGCGCGGACCTCCAGGGCGCCGTGGTCGCCCAGCCAGAGGCGGGTGCCGATCCGGGCCCGGAAGACGGTGTCCGGGTAGCGCTGGGCCAGCTGGTCCATGCCGGCCGCACCCAGGTGGCTGACGAAGACGGTGTGCACCGGGATGCCGGCCGCCTTCGCGGTGTCCACCCAGTACACGACCTCCTCGACCGGGCTGGAGCCGTCCGGTCGGTCCATCGGCAGGTGCAGCGCGAGGCCCTCGAAGGCGACGCCGTCCAGCTCGGCGGCGACGGTGCTCAGGTCGGCCGCGCTGACGCCGTGCCGGCGCATGGTGGTCATGCACTCCAGCACCACCCGGGCGCCGTGCAGCGCGCGCAGCGCGTCCACACTGGCCACGGTCCGGATCACCCGGGCGTGCGGCAGCGGGAGCACCTCCTCGCCGACCCGGTAGGGGGTGAGCACCAGCAGCTCGCCGCCGTACCACTCGGCGGCGTCGGCCGCCTCGTAGGCGGTGCCGACGGCCAGCACACCGGTGCCCAGCAGCGTCGCCTCCTCGGCCAGCCGGTGGTTGCCCAGGCCGTAGCCGTTCCCCTTGGCGACCGGCACCAGGCCGGGGAACTCGGCGAGGACGGAGCGCTGGTGGGTGCGCCAGCGTTCGGTGTCGAGGTAGAGCGACAGCGTCATCGGGTCAGCCTCCTCAGCGGCGGGACATGTAGAGGTCGAGGGCCTTGTGCAGCAGCTTGTTGAGCGGGAAGTCCCACTCGCCGAGGTACTCGGCCGCCTGGCCGCCGGTGCCGACCTTGAACTGGATCAGACCGAACAGGTGGTCGTTCTCGTCCAGGGTGTCGCTGATGCCGCGCAGGTCGTACACGCCGCCGCCGAGGGCGTAGGCGTCGCGCATCATCCGCCACTGGATCGCGTTGGAGGGCTTGACCTCGCGCTTGTGGTTGGCCGAGGCCCCGTAGGAGTACCAGACGTGCTCGCCGACCACCAGCATCGTGGTCGAGGCCAGCGGCTCGCCCTCGTGGTAGGCGATGTAGAGCCGCATCCGGTTCGGGTCCTCGGAGTTGAGGGCGGTCCACATGCGCTGGAAGTAGGACAGCGGGCGCGGGGTGAACCTGTCGCGCTCGGCGGTGACCAGGTAGAGCTGGTGGAAGATCGGCAGCTCGTCGTAGCCGCCCTGGACGACCTCGACACCGCTCTTCTCGGCCTTCTTGATGTTGCGGCGCCAGAGCTGGTTGAAGCCCTTCTGGATGTCGTCCAGCGAGCGGTTGGCCAGCGGCACCTGGTACACGTAGCGCGGCTGGACGTCGCCGAAGCCGGCCCCGCCGTCCTCGCCCTGCAGCCAGCCGGCCTTGCGCAGCCGGTCGGCCACCTCGAAGGCGCGCGCCTCGTACCAGTCGGCCTCGACGTCGCGCAGCCGCTTGGCCTGCTTGGCGGCGATGGCCTCCTTGATGGTGGCGGCGTTCCAGCGGCGGATGACCACCGGCGGGCCCATCTTCACCGAGAAGGCGCCCTGCGACTTCAGGTGCGCCAGCATCGGGGAGAGCCAGCGGTCGAGGTCGCGGTCGAACCAGTCGATCACCGGGCCCTCGGGCAGGTAGGCGAGGTAGCGCTTGACCTTCGGCAGCTGGCGGTAGAGCACCAGGCCGGCGCCGACCAGCTGGTTGTGCTCGTCGAACCAGCCGATCGACTCGGAGCGCCACTCGGCCTTCACGTCACCCCAGGCCGGCACCTGCATGTGGCTGGCCGAGGCGCGGCTCCTGATGAAGGCGAGGTGCTCCTCGCGGGTGATCGTCCTCAGGCGCAGGCTCATTGCTCGGTGCTCCTCGTCGGTCGGGCTGCGGTGGCCCCAGGTTCTCGGGCTGACCTTATCGTCCGGGGCCCGGGCGTCCGCCGCTGCGGGCACGACGGCGCCCCCGTCGGGTACCTGTCCTCTGCAGATACGCGACGGGGGCGCCGAGGGTTCCTGGAGCGGTGCGGTCAGCCCCAGAGGCCGCCGCGGGCGATGCCGAGGTAGAAGCCGATCGCGGCGGCGCCGAGCGTGATCATCAGGACGAAGCGCTCGGCGGTCGTCACCGAGATGAACATGCCCCACAGGCCCGTGACGATCCCGGCCAGGCCGGTCCACGAGGTCAGCAGGTGCAGGTTGTGGAAGAACGAGGTGGTGAAGGCGATCACGCCCAGCACGGCGGTCAGTGCCACCAGGGTGTTCTCGCGGGGGTGCGGGTGGCCGTCGGTGTTCAGCGTGAGCGCGGGCATGCGGTGGACGGACTGGGCCATGAGTCCCACCTCCTGGCATCGAGACGAACGGGCAGGAATCCCGTTCCGTCCAGATTGCGGCGGTTGGGTCCGTCTCACAACCCCTATGCGTTTTGTTCGGCCGTCCGGGTGCAGGTAGGCTGTGCCGTCTGCACTGGTGTAGTTGTGCCCCCTTGCGCCCTCTTCCGGGTGACACCCCCTTCCGGGTGTGGTCGGGGCCCGACTGTCCGACCCGGCCGCTACGGTGGCCCGGAGTCGTCACCGCACCGGTGCCGACGCTACGCACAACCCTCCTGCCACGGAGAGACCGTGGCCGCTGAGTCCAAAGGAGGTGGGTTACTCATGCGTCACTACGAGCTGATGGTCATCCTCGACCCCTCGGTCGAGGAGCGCGCTGTCTCCCCCCTGATCGAGTCCTTCCTCGCCGTCGTCCGCAACGGCGGTGGCAAGGTCGAGAAGGTCGACACCTGGGGTCGTCGCCGTCTGGCTTACGAGATCAACAAGCAGTCCGAGGGCATCTACTCGGTCATCGACCTCAAGGCCACGCCTGAGGTCGTCAAGGAGCTCGACCGCCAGCTGGGCCTGAGCGAGTCGGTTCTGCGGACCAAGGTCCTGCGCCCGGACACCCACTGAGCCACCTCTGAGGCCTTCGGGTCTCGGGTAGCTCGCGTCCGCTGTTTCACGTGAAACAGCGGTGAACGGACATCTTCCCGAGAGGTCATCACCACCATGGCAGGCGAGACCGTCATCACCCTCGTCGGCAATCTCGTCGACGACCCCGAGCTGCGCTTCACCCCGTCGGGTGCGGCGGTCGCGAAGTTCCGCATCGCGTCCACCCCCCGCACCTTCGACCGTCAGACGAACGAGTGGAAGGACGGCGAGAGCCTCTTCCTCACGTGCAACGTCTGGCGTCAGCCGGCGGAGAACGTGGCCGAGTCGCTGCAGCGAGGCATGCGCGTCATCGTGCAGGGCCGACTGCGCCAGCGGTCTTACGAGACCAAGGAAGGCGAGAAGCGCACGGTCTTCGAGGTCGAGGTCGACGAGGTCGGCCCGAGCCTGCGGTCGGCGACCGCGAAGGTCACCCGGGCCAACCGGTCCGGCGGCCCCGGTGGCGGCTTCGGCGGCCAGCAGGGCGGCGGCCAGGGCGGTTGGGGCGGCGGTGGCGGCCAGCAGGGCGGCGGCGGCTGGGGTGGAAACTCCGGCGGCGGCCAGTCCGGCCCCTCCGACGACCCGTGGGCGTCCAGCGCCCCGTCCGGTGGTGGCAACCAGGGTGGCGGCGGCTGGGGCGGTGCCCCGTCCGGCGGCGGCTACTCGGAAGAGCCCCCGTTCTAGAGCTGACAGATTTCGTGCGGCCCGGCCGCAGGCGTCCCCGGACGCCGGTCGGGCCGTGAACCCCAAATGGAGCACACCATGGCGAAGCCGCCTGCTCGCAAGCCGAAGAAGAAGGTTTGCGTCTTCTGCAAGGACAAGGTCAACTACGTTGACTACAAGGACACGAACCTGCTGCGGAAGTACATCTCCGACCGCGGCAAGATCCGTGCCCGCCGGGTCACCGGCAACTGCACCCAGCACCAGCGTGACGTCGCCACGGCCGTGAAGAACAGCCGTGAGATGGCGCTGCTGCCCTACACCAGCACCGCGCGCTAAGAGAGGGTGACCGAGTAATGAAGATCATCCTCACGCACGAGGTGCCGGGTCTCGGCTCCGCCGGCGAGGTCGTCGAGGTCAAGGACGGCTACGCCCGCAACTTCCTGGTCCCGCGTGGCTTCGCCATCCGCTGGACCAAGGGCGGCCAGAAGGACGTCGACGCGATCCGTCGCGCCCGCAAGATCCACGCGATCCAGACCCTGGACGCCGCCAACGAGGTCAAGGGCAAGCTGGAGGGCGTCCAGGTCAAGCTGGCCGTTCGCTCCGGCGACGCCGGCCGTCTGTTCGGCTCGGTGACCCAGGCCGACGTCGTCGAGGCCATCAAGGCCGCCGGCGGCCCGGCCGTGGACAAGCGCGCCGTCGCGATCGGCTCGCCGATCAAGACCGTGGGCACCCACAAGGTCTCGGTCAAGCTGCACTCGGACGTCGTGGCCAACCTCGACGTCGCCGTCGTGGCTGCCTGAGTTCCGTAGCAGTGGCCTGAGGGCCGGACTCCGCGAGGAGTCCGGCCCTCGGTCGTTCCCGGGGCCTGCCGGGTGCGCGGTTCAGCTCCGGACGGCCCCGGTGACCAGCCAGCGGCCGCCGCGGGCGCGGGCGGCCAGGAAGACCGCGCGGACCAGCATGAACAGGTTCATCGCCCACCACAGCCCGGCCAGCCCGGTGCCGGTGGCCGGGACCGCGAGGGCCGTGGGGGCGAACACCGCCAGGGTCGCGATCGCCGCCCAGGCCAGGTACGGGCCGTCCCCGGCGCCCATCAGCACGCCGTCCAGCACGAAGACCAGGCCGGCCACCGGCTGGCTGAGCGCGAGCAGCAGCAGGGCGGTGTGCAGCTGCCCCTGGACGACCGGATCGGGCGTGAACAGCGGGACGTACAGCGGGCGGGCGAGGACCACCAGCAGGCCGAGCACGACCCCGGAGCCGATGCCCCACTCGACCATCCGCCGGGTGGCCGCGCGGGCCCCCGGGACGTCCGAGCCGCCCAGGTGGCGGCCGATGATGGCCTGCCCGGCGATCGCGATGGCGTCCAGCGTGAAGGCCAGGAAGCTGAACAGCGTCATGGTGATCTGGTGCGCGGCCACCTGGTCGTCGCCGAGCCGGGCGGCCACCGCGGTGGCGGTCATCAGCACCGCGCGCAGGCTGACCGTCCGGACCAGCAGCGGGCCGCCCGCCCTGGCACCGGCCCGGATGCCGGCCGGGTCGGGCCGCAGCGAGGCCTGCTCCCGGCGGGCGCCGCGGACCACCACGACGAGGTAGACGGCGGCCATCCCGGTCTGGGCCAGCACGGTGCCCCAGGCCGAGCCGGCCACCCCGAGCCCGGCGCCGTACACCAGGCCGGCGTTCAGGCCGATGTTGGCGGTGAAGCCCGCGACGGCCACCACCAGCGGCGTGCGGGTGTCCTGGAGGCCGCGGAGCACGCCGGTGGCGGCCAGCACCAGGAGCATCGCCGGGATGCCCAGCGAGCTGATCCGCAGGTACGTCACGGCGTACGGCGCCGCGGTCGGCGAGGCGCCCAGCACCCCGGCGGCCCGGGGTGCCAGCAGCAGGGTGAGCAGGACCACCGGGACGGCCAGGCCGAGGGCGAGCCAGAGGCCGTCGATGCCCTGCTGGACGGCGCCCCGGCGGTCCCCGGCGCCGATCCGGCGGGCCACCGCGGCGGTGGTGGCGTAGGCGAGGAAGACGAACACCCCGGTCGCGGTGGTGAGGGCGGCGGAGGCCACTCCGACCCCGGCGAGCTGCGGGGTGCCGAGGTGGCCGACGATCGCGGAGTCGGCCATCAGGAACAGCGGCTCGGCGACCAGCGCACCGAAGGCGGGCACCGCCAGGGCGAGGATCTCGCGGTCCTGGCTGCGTCTGGAGGGATCGGAGGGGGCGGCGCTCATGCGCTCCAGGGTACTCATCCACAGGTAACGGGCCAAAGGTAATTTAGGTCATTACGCGCGAGAGCGGACGACCCGGTCCGCCCGCTCCGTGCCCACAGCCGTTCGGCTGTGTGTGAAGAATTTCTCATGCACAGGCCCAGGAGGGGGTAATCGCAGGTCAGCAGGTTGACGGTGGATCGATCGTCCGGTTATCCACAGGAGCTTCCACAGGGGTGTCCACAGCTTTGCGGCAGTTCTCCACAGCCCCGGGCCACTCGTCCACACCCCCTGTGGATAACCATCTTGGCGCGAGGGCGTCCGGCGCCTTAGCGTGGGCCCTCCACCCGACACTCCCACCGGCCCCGGCGTCCGATTTGTCGGGGCCGTGGCGTACAACAGGAGCGGCTCCGCTCCACCCAGCCACCGGCAAGGCCCGCTCCAACTTCGCACCACTCGCTGATCGGGGAACACGCGTGACCGGCCCCCAGTACGACGACCACGACGCCCCGCCGCCGGAGGAGGACTGGCAGAACACCGAGGACCCCTTCCCGGTCGGCGCCTTCGACGACGCCCCCTTCCCGGACGGGCCCGGCGACCGGCTCCCGGTCTCCCGCAACCGTGGCAACGGCCAGGGCGGCGGCGGTCAGGGCGGCGGCCGGGGCGAGGGCTTCCGCAAGGGCGGCGCCGGGTTCGGTCCGAGCGGCAAGAAGGGCGACCGCCGGGACGAGGGCCAGGGCGGCGTCGACGGCTTCGAGCGCGTCCCCCCGCAGGACCTCGCCGCCGAGCAGTCCGTCCTGGGCGGCATGCTGCTGTCCAAGGACGCCATCGCCGACGTGGTCGAGGTGCTCAAGCCCGCCGACTACTACCGGCCCGCGCACGAGATGATCCACGGCGCGATCCTCGACCTGTACGCCCGCGGGGAGCCGGCCGACCCGATCACCGTGGCCGGCGAGCTCACCAAACGCGGTGAGCTGCAGCGCGTCGGCGGCGCCTCCTACCTGCACACCCTGGTCAACTCCGTCCCGACCGCGGCCAACGCGGAGTACTACGCCCAGATCGTCCACGAGCGCGCCGTACTGCGCCGCCTGGTCGAGGCGGGCACCCGGATCGCCGGCATGGGCTACGCGGCCGAGGGCGACGTGGACGAGATCGTCAACGCCGCCCAGGCGGAGATCTACGCCGTCACCGAGCAGCGCACCAACGAGGACTACGCGCCGCTGGCCGACATCATGGAGGGCGCCCTCGACGAGATCGAGGCGATCGGCTCCCGCAACGGCCAGATGTCCGGCGTGCCGACCGGCTTCGCCGACTTCGACCAGCTCACCAACGGCCTGCACCCCGGTCAGATGATCGTCATCGCGGCCCGCCCCGCCATGGGCAAGTCCACCCTCGCGCTGGACTTCGCCCGTGCCTGCTCGATCCACCACAAGCTGCCGAGCGTGATCTTCTCGCTCGAAATGGGCCGCAACGAGATCGCCATGCGCCTGCTCTCCGCCGAGGCCCGGGTCGCGCTGCACCACATGCGCTCGGGCAGCATGACGGACGACGACTGGACGCGCGTCGCCCGCCGGATGCCCGACGTCAGCGAGGCGCCGCTGTTCATCGACGACTCGCCGAACCTGTCGATGATGGAGATCCGGGCCAAGTGCCGTCGGCTCAAGCAGCGCAACGACATCAAGCTGATCGTCATCGACTACCTCCAGCTGATGCAGTCCGGCGGCTCCCGCCGGGCCGAGAACCGCCAGCAGGAGGTTTCGGACATGTCGCGAAACCTGAAGCTGCTGGCCAAGGAGCTGGAAGTCCCGGTCATCGCGCTGTCCCAGCTGAACCGTGGCCCCGAACAGCGAACCGACAAGCGGCCGATGGTCTCCGACCTGCGAGAGTCCGGCTCGATCGAGCAGGACGCCGACATGGTCATCCTGCTGCACCGCGAGGACGCCTACGAGAAGGAGTCCCCGCGCGCGGGCGAGGCCGACCTGATCGTCGCCAAGCACCGTAACGGCCCGACCGCCACCATCACGGTCGCCTTCCAGGGCCACTACTCGCGCTTCGTCGACATGACCAGGGACTGATCCCGCCGTGTAGGTTCTCAAATCCCGTGTCATTTTCTCAGTCGCGATGTCATGTGACTGGCCGATCTGACACGGGATTGAGAATCGCAGGCCACCGCCATCACTCGTCCGGGTGACCTTGCCTCAGGTCCGGCGTGGGCGCCTCGCGCGGATGCGAACGTAGCGCTCGCAGAGGAGGCTGCCGACGATCCGGGGGTGACTCATGGCGGCAGGGCTGAGCGCGACATCGATCACCGTGAGCCTGCGGGGCTTGAACGGCAGCCTGGTTGAGAACCGGGAATGGACCGCGTCCTCGATCGACCTGCTTGCGGCGGCGGCACCCTGGCGGACCTTCCGCTGGTACAGGGGCCAGCGGCACTACTCGGGCACCTATTGGTCCGCCACAGTGCGCGACCACGTCATCTACGAGTCTCGTCTCGAACTGGCGCGGCTCCTCTTCGCTGATTTCGATCCGTCCGTACGTTCCATCGTGGCTCAGCCCTTTCTGCTCAAGGCCGAGGTGGACGGGGCTGTGCGCAAGCACATCCCGGACTATCTCCTGGTCACCGACGAGGGACCACTGGTCGTGGATGTGAAGCCACTGCACCGGTTGTCCAAGCCAGAGGTGGCCTTCACTTTCGGCTGGACCCGTGAGGCGGTGGAGATCCGCGGGTGGAAGTACGAGGTCTGGAGCGAGCCACCTTCGGTTGAGCTGGAGAACGTCCGTTTCTTGTCGGGCTACCGCAGGGACTGGCTGTTCGATCGTGGGCTCGTCGACGGGCTTCGGGGCGCTGAGCTCGACGGAGTCTCCTTGCGTCGCGCGGCGGTTAGCTTGCCCGGTCACCCGGAGGAGCAAGTTCGGTCTGCGATCTATCACTTGCTGTGGACAGGAGAGCTCACGGTTGATCTCGACCGGCCGCTTAGCCCGGTGCACGTGCTGAGGAAGACGGCGTGAGCAGGGCTGGGGCGCGGGTTGGCGTCGGTACGCACTTCCGCTACGACGGGGAGACCGTCGAGGTGGTCGAGATGGCCGCCACCACCGCCGGCAACGAGGTCGTCCTCAAGGACAGCCACGGCAGGCTCCTGCGGCTGTCCTTGCGGGAACTGCTCTTCTCCGACCGGGCCACCCTCATCCCCGAAGGGCCGGGACCGTCCTCGGATGACGCCGAGGAGATCGCCTCGGTGGTGCTGGGACAGCTGGACGAGCACGACAGACGGCAGATCCTGGAGCGGGCCGAGCACGTTCGGGAACTTCTCACGGGATACCGGTCCGGCAGCGCTGAACTCGCGCGTGAAGGCGAACCGCGAGTTCCGTACACGCCGACGCTGCCGCTGGAGGCACGCTATGCGGCGAAGGCTTCGGAACTCGGGGTCACCGATCGCACCCTTCGACGGTGGGTCGCCGACTACCGCCGACACGGCGAGGCAGGGCTGGTCCAGCGGACAAGTTCCCAGGCACGGCCCTTCGGCAGGGCCGATGACCGATGGGTGGAGACGGCGCTGGAAGTTATGGTCGAGCACACCGGAGAGTCGAAGCCGTCACGCAAGATGGTCATCGACCGGACCCAGGCCCGGCTGATCGCACGGTTCGGTCCCGACGTCGTACCTCAGCCCAGCCAAGCCACGGCCTACCGGGTGCTCACGGAGCTGGAGCGGCGGCACCCACTGTTCCGGCTCAGCACCAAGCGGAACCGGGACATCGCCGACCGGCCGGACGGCGCTTATGGCAAGCTGCGGCCGACCAGACCAGGCGAGTACCTGCTGATGGACTCCACCCGGCTGGACGTGTTCGCATTCGATCCGCTGACGTTGCGATGGGTCCAGGCCGAGCTCTCGATCGGTATGGACTGGTACACCCGCTGCATCACCGGGATCCGGCTCACGCCGGTGTCGACGAAGGCAGTGGACGTCAGCGCGGTGCTCTACCAGTCGTTCCGGCCCCGGCCGGCGGGGAAGGACTGGCCGAGGCATGCGGTCTGGCCCGAGCACGGGATCCCCAGGACGGTGCTGGTCGACGTCGACGCGGCCGAGGGTCCGGGGCTCGCGTCCCCGCCGCTGGTCCCGGAGACGCTGGTGGTTGACCACGGCAAGGTCTACGTCTCGGAGCACTTGACCAGCGTCTGCCGCCGGATGGGGATCTCGATCCAGCCCGCGCGGCTGCGGACGGGCCGGGACAAGGGCCCGGTCGAGCGGTTCTTCCGAACCCTCCGGGAGGACCTCCTGCAGGCCCTGCCCGGCTACAAGGGCCCCGACATCCACTCCCGTGGCGAGAGGCCGGAGGACGACGCGTTCTTCTTCCTGGACGAGCTGGAGGCGATCATCCGCGAGTGGACCGCGGTGGTCTATCACTCCCGGCCCCATTCCGGCCTCATCGATCCGGGCCTGCCCGGGCTGCGGATGTCCCCGGCGAAGATGTTCGAGCACGGCATGGCGCGGGCCGGCTACATCGAGGCGCCCCGGGACTCGGACCTCGCCTTCGAGTTCCTGCAGACCAAGTGGCGCACGATCCAGCACTACGGCGTCGAGATCGACCGGCGCCGCTACAACGGACCGGCGCTCGACGCCTACCGCACCGCCAAGAGCCCCTACGGCGGGCCGGTCAAGAACGGCTGGCCGTTCCAGGTGGACCCCGACGACATTACCCGCATCTACTTCCGGGACCCCGACAGCCGGCTCTGGCACTCCCTCGTCTGGGAGCACGCCCCCTCAGCGGACATGCCGCTGAGCGAGGACGCCCTGGCCTTCGCGCGGAAGCTGGCCGCCTCGAAATACCGCTACCCGGACGACCGGCTCGCTGTCGCTGACCTGCTGGAACGGTGGAATCTCGGGCTGGGCACGACGGTGGCCGAACGGCGCATGGCGCTGCGGCTCTCCCGTGAACAGGCGGCCATCGAACTGCCGGAGACCGAGGCGGAGACGGTCGTCTCGCTTCCGTCCGTACGCAAGGCCCTCGGGACCGCGCCGGACACGGCAGAACCCGAGCCGGCGGAGGTCGGCGATGACGACGAAGCCGACCTGGACGACCTCGCCGACGAGGACGACTTCTACGCGGACGCACTGGAGGACGTGTGACCGGCACGAACCGCCTGCCCAGTCCGGCCAACCTGGCACTGTCCCGGAAGGAGGACTTCAAGGCGTTCGCCGACGGCCCGCGCCGCACCCGGCCCGAGCTGCTGACCATGGCCCAGCTCGCGGCGCTGAGCTCAGGCGCGAAGGCCGAGTACAACCGGCTGCGGCGTGAATGGCACGCCAACCTCGGGCCGATCAGGACGCCGCAACTGTCCGAACTCCACGAGGACTTGTGGGACATCATCGACAGCAACCTCCAGGACGGCGACAAAGCCAAAGGTGCCGTTGCGGTCGATGCCTTTCCCGGCCTGGGCAAGACCACCTCCGTGCTGGCGTTCGCCCAGGAATTCCACCGCAGGGAGATCGCTGAGCAGGGCGAGTTCACCGCGCAAGGACACGAACGCCTGCCGGTCTGCCGGGTCGGCCTGACCGGCAATACCGGTATGAAGGACCTCAACCGGGCCATGCTGGAGTTCTTCGGCCACCCCGGACGCAACCGTGGGACCACCGCGCAACTCGGCCAGCGGGCACTGGACTGCGTGCTTTCCTGCGAGGTCCGGCTTCTCGCCCTGGATGATCTGCACTTCCTGAAGTGGCGCAACACGAACGGCATCGAGGTCAGCAACCACCTCAAGTGGATCGCCAACGAGTTCCCGGTGACTCTGCTGATGATCGGCGTCGGACTCGCCGACAAGGGTCTGTTCAGCGAGGGCGGCACCAAGGGCGACGCGGCGATGGCCCAGACCGGCCGCCGCACCACCCGACTGGGCATGAGGCCGTTCACGATCGAGACCGAGAAGAACCGCCGGGAATGGCGGCAGATGCTGCTGGCCCTCGAACAGCGTGTGGTCCTGGCCGACAAGCACCCCGGCATGCTCGCGGACGACTTGTCGGACTACCTCTTCGCCCGCAGCACCGGCCACATCGGCTCGCTGATGACGTTGATCAACCGCGGCTGCCAGCGGGCGGTCCGAAGCGGTGAGGAATCACTCAGCCAAGACCTGCTGGACGGCGTGAAGAACGATGAGGCGTCCGAGCGAGCCCGCAAGGAACTCGAAGCCGCCCTGGAGAAGCGGCGGTTGACCAGTCGTCCTCGGACCGCCCGCAAGAAGGCGGCGTGACGGCTGTTCCGAGGACGTTCCCGATCCGGCTGGACCCGCTTCCCGGTGAGGCTCTCGACTCGTGGCTGGACGCCCTGTCAGCGCGACTGAGCACCCCGTCCGGGGAGGTGATGGCCCACTTGGGATTTCCGGTGAGGGGCCGCTCCGGGAACCAGCTGCGGGACATCCCTCCGGACTGGACGATCGCGCTGCGAGAGCAGGAGACCGCCGCTGTCGCCCATGCGAGCGGGCTTGCCCCGGCAGTGATCACGGCCATGACGCTGGCCCACTACGACCAGCGGGCCCTTCGCATCGACCCCGAGCGCCGGCACGTCAATCGCCGGGTGCTCTGGGGCAGGGCCCGCGGGTCGCGGTTCTGCCCGGACTGCCTGGCCGACTCCGGGGGCCGTTGGAAGCTGACCTGGCGCCTCGGCTGGTCCTTCGCCTGCCCCACCCACCGACGCCTGCTGGCGGACTGCTGCCCGCGCTGCGAGCGGGTTCAGCGCGAGCGTCCCCGCTCCGGTTGGGCCATCCCCCAGCCGGGGACCTGCGGCAATCCCCCCTCGCGCCCGAGCGCTGAGCCGTCAGGCGGCTGCGGCTTCGACCTGACCAAGACCCGAACTCTCCAGCTGCCCTCAGGCCATCCGGTATTGACGGCCCAAGACCGGCTGCTGGAGATCATCGAGTCCGGGACAGCCGCCTTCGGCACCTACAGTGCGAGCCCGCAGTCGGCACAGAACGCCCTCGCGGACATCCGGGCGATCGGCGGACGCGTTCTGGCCGACCTTCCGGCCGGCGCCCTCGCGAGCCTCGTGCCATCTGACATCGCCGAAGAACACCTCACGCCCGCTCCTGGCTCCCGACTCGCTTCCCGAGCTGTCGAACGGCCCGGCTTCATGGCCCCACCGCGGGCCGTGAGCACCGCTGCCGCGGCGACCATCGCGTTGCGAGTCCTCGAACACCGCAATGTCCACGCGGCAGGCGAGGTGATGCGGGGCCTGCTGGAGGCAATGCGCGAGGAGCTCTGGCAGGTCAGCCCCACCAGCATCGACAGCTGGGGACGCGGCCTGAGCCCCGTCCTCAACGCAGTGCACCTGGCAGCCCTCGAACCGTCCCTCCGCCCCAGCGAGCAGCTTCGCTTCCGCACGGCCTCCGCCATGCCCAGCAGGCCCACCCTCACGGACACCGAGGTGACGCGGCGGGCCCAGAAGGTCCCCAGCATGTTCTGGCCGTCCTGGGTGGTGCGGCTCGCCCCTCCCGACGGTGCCTACCCCCGGCTTCTCGCGCCCGTCCTGGCCAGCTCACTCCTGCTCATCGGCAGCCGGACCAGCCTCGCCGCAGCTGCCCGGCGCCTCGGCGAGGTCACCGACGGCATCAACATCTCTCGCATCCTGCAGATGCTGGACGATCGGCCACACTGGCCGGACACGACGACTGCTCTGGTCCGACTGGCCGACTACCTCGATGCCCACGATGTTCCCATCGACTACCAGCGGCGCCGACTCCTCGACTACACCGACCTGCTGCCGCACGAGCGTTGGTCGGAGATCTGTCAGCGCACCGGCTCACCGCCTGGCCACGGCCGACGCGAGCAGATCGTCCGATGCTGGCTGTTCCAGCGCATCAGCGGACTTCCCGCCGAAGTCGCCCAAGGATTCGGGAGCGGTGGCGAAGCAGCCTTCAGGGCTGAGGCCGCCCGCATCGCCGTCCTTCAGACCCCCCAGCTGGCTGGCGAGCTTGACCGAGCGGCACGCGACTTTCTGGCTGGCCACGGCATCCGCGACGAGCCGGTGACCTGGCAGCCCCCAACCGCCCTGCTTGACGGGCTGGATCTACCGGGTCCCGACCCCGCTCGGATCGACCTCCCCCGCCTGCACCGCCTCGTCCGCCAGCGCAAGAACCCGGTCCAGTACGCGGCTGAGGCCCTCGGCACCACCGTCGAGGCAATCCGGCACGTCCTGGACGAACACCCCGCCCCCGCGCCACCGCCGACGAAGTCCGCCGCAAGGGCGACGGGCCAGCTCCGTCTCAAGGCCCGCCAGGACGTGCCGAAGGAGCGTTTCGTCCGTCTCTACCTGGACGAGCACCAATCCCTGAACCAGATGGCCGCCCTCACCGGTTACTCCCGCAGCGTGCTGACCGCTCTGGCGCATGAGTATGAAGTCCCGCTCCGTGAAGGCCCGCAGGACTACAAGCGCCGCGGGATGGTCGAACGGGACTGGCTGATCGAGCAGTACGTCCACCGCCGCCGCACTCTGAGCGACCTCGCAGCGGAGAAAGGAATGAGCACCGCGAACATGGCCAGATGGGCGAAGGCCCACAGCGTCCCCCTGCGATCACGCGGAGGCGCCAGCCACAGCCAGGCACTTCGGGCCGTCGACCAAGCCAGCCGAGCGCCACGCATCCTCCGGCCGGCACTCGGCGGCCAGGGTGCCAGCGAACGCCTGAGCCGATTCGCGGCCGCATCTGGCTACCCGAGCCTCGGTGCCGCAGCCAGCGGCCTCGGCCTCAACACGTTCACCCTTGTCGCGCAGATCAACCGGATCGAGCGAGAACTCGGCGGACCACTGCTGGTGAGAGCCGAACGGGGACGGCCGATGACACTGACCCCTCTCGGGAAGAAGGTGCTCGGGGCGATCCGCACAGTTCAACGCGATGCGCAGTCATGACATCAGAGCTCACTCGTCGCACCCTGCTGTCGGTGACCAATGCAAGGATGCCCCGACGCTGACGCGAGGAGATCATCATGGGCACCTGGGACATCGGCCCCTTCGAGAACGACACGGCCGCGGACTTCGCCTACACCCTGGATGAGACACCTATTGATGAACGAGAAGAGCTGGTCCGCAAAACGCTGGCCCGCACCGTCCAGACCAGGGACTATCTCGACAGTTCAGACGCAGTGGAGGCCGTCGCTGCTGCCGCCCTCATCGCAGCACAGTGTCCAGGCGGCGAGCCAATCAGCACAAGCTACGGCCCCGACGAAGCCCTACCGGTCTTCGCCGCCGATCTCCGGCCGCTCGCTGCGGATGCCCTCGACCGGGTGGTTGCCGAATCGTCCGAGCTTGCTGAACTCTGGGACGAGACCGCTGACGGCCCGCGATGGCGGCAGAGCATCAGCCGCCTTCGAGCAGTGCTCGATCCCAAGCCCAAGCTTCAAGAAGACGCTTTGTTCTAGATCCATCACCGTTGGGCAGGTAGTTTGCGGGGGACAGAGAGAAGAGTTCGCATGGACTCCCGGATCGCCCGCATCCGACGCAAGCTCGCCAACGTGCCCTATGCCGCGCTGCGAAGCCACTCCTTCGGTGAAGAGAAGCATGGGTTCCGCCTCGAACCCCCGTTGCCGGACGCGAAAGTCGCCGAGTTCGAGGCCGACCACCACATCGAACTGCCCGATTCCTATCGCAGCTTCCTGGCCACACTGGGCGGGGGCGGAGCATCGCCTTTCTACGGCCTGCTGCCGCTGCAGTCATGTCGGCTGTTCACGATGGACCCCCGAGGCGAGCCCGGCCGCCCTCGGGGGTTCACGTTCGCCGGCGGCCCGCCTCACCGACGTGACCTTTTCCTGCACATCATCGAGGCAGGGTGCACCGACCTGGTGCTTCTCGGCATCACAGGTCCCCTGGCCGGCCGCGTCGTCACCGGAAACGCCGACGGCTTCTGGGGCCCCAACGTCTCGTCGGCCACCGACTTCCTGGCCTGGTACGAACGCTGGCTCGACCACATGCTCGACGGCCGCGACAACCGCGACCTGGAACTGACCTCACCCGCCCTGCGAGCGCCGGTCGACCGCATCCTGAGGCAGCACCGCGATCGCGAGGATCTGTCACGGCCCTGAGAATCCGGAGCTATGCCATCCGTTTGAGAACGGCTCCAAGCGGCTGGTCACATGGTCACTCGCATGACACCGCAGCTGAGAACCTACAGGTGGTCACCCGACGGGCGACCACCGCGGTCCGCGCCGGTCAGAACCAGTGCAGGCAGTGCGGGGCACGCTCGGCGCGGAACAGGGCGTCGGCCAGGGCGGCCGCCTCCGGGTGGTGGGCCCGGATGTGCCCGGCCCGTACCAACGTGCTCGGGGCGGTGCCGCCGAGGTAGACCGAGCCGAGGTCCCGGACGTCCAGCGAGAGGTCGGGTTCCCGGTCGGTCGGGACGCACTCGGCCTTGCCGTCCCGGACGGTCAGCAGGTGGCGGGCGCGCTCGCCGAGGAACGGGTCGTCGACGTCGAGGACGAGCTCGCCGTCGGTGAGCCAGCCGCGGGCGGCCAGGGCGCCCGGGACGTCCAGCAGCCGTACCCAGAGCCAGTCGCTGCTGTTGCCCACCTGGGCGGCGCGGAAGTCCGCGAGCTGCCAGCGCAGCGGGTGCTCGGCCGGGAAGTGCTTGAACACGACCTGACCGACCAGGTCGTGGCCGAGCAGGAACCGGGTCAGTGCCGCGGTGACGGCGTCGTCGACGGCGATGGTCTCGTCGACCGTCAGGGTGTCCCCGTCGAGCGCGTAACTGGCGTACCCGTCCGGAGCGCCGTCGGCGTCCCGGTGAACGGCGACGTAGCGCGGCGCCGCGGAGACCGGGGGCTGCCCCGCGCTCAGCGCCCACCAGCGGTGCGGCCGGGACAGCGCACCCGGCCGGGTGCGGCGGTACCGGTCGTAGAGCTCCTCCAGGATCTCGCCGCACCGGGCGCGCCGGAGCACCTCGACCGGACCGGTCTCCGTGCCGCCGGCCCGCGGGGTGGCGAGGGCGGCCTGGTGGCGCGGCACGGTCAGCCGCCCGGTGTACGTCGCCGGACCGTAGCCGAACCTGCCGTAGATCAGGGCCTCGGAGGCCAGCAGCACGGAGAGGACCTCCCCGCGGGCCCGCAGCTCGGCGATCTGGTGCCGCATCATCGCGGTGAGCACGCCCTGGCGGCGGTGCGTGGGCAGGACGCCGACGTTGCTCACCCCGGAGACCGGGACGATGACCTGACCGGGCAGGGTGAGCTCGAAGGAGTACGCGCTGGCGGTGCCGACCGGTCGCCCGTCGGCCGCCACGGCGAGCAGGCTGCGGTCCAGCTCGGTCGCCGACCACCAGAGCCCGCCGCCGTCCTCGGCGGGGGTCTCCGGGAAGCGGCCGAACGCGGCGTGGAGCGTGTCGACGAAGACCTCTCGGTCCTGATCGGTCGTGGAACGGATGTCCATGGCTGTCGCTGCCTCCCCTGGGTACCGGCCCCACGGTGCGTGGCGCCCGCGACAGTCCAATCCCGTTCGGCGTTCCGATCAACAGGATTTCGGACCGGTCCGGCGGCGCCGTACCGGCCGGGCGGCGGCCGTCAGACGGTGACGGTGGCGCGGAAGAGGGTGCCGGGGGTGCCGGCGAGGCGGGTCGCGGTGCCGGTGGCCGGGATGAATGCGGACTGGCCGCGGGCGAGGTCGAGCACGCCGCCGTCGGCGGAGGTGAGGCGGACGGCGCCCTCGGTGCAGAGCAGGATCTGCGGGGTGCGGCCGTCGATCTCGCGCTCGACGCCGTCCAACTCGAAGCGGGAGAGCCGGAATTCGTCGATCGGGACGGGGTAGAGCTGCTCACCGGGGGTGGCCTCGACCCGGACGGGGTGCACCACCTCGGGGGTGCCGGGCTCGAAGAGCACGACCTTCATCAGCTCCGGCACGTCGATGTGCTTGGGGGTGAGCCCGGCCCGCAGCACGTTGTCCGAGTTGGCCTGGAGCTCCACGCAGACGCCGGACAGGTAGGCGTGCGGCACCCCGGCGCCCAGGTAGAGCGCCTCGCCGGCCCGCAGCCGGAAGTGGTTGAGCAGCATGGCGACGATCACGCCCCGGTCGTCCGGGAAGTCCCCGGCGATCCGGGCGTACGGGGCGTGCTCGCCGTCCGGGTCCGTCCCGGCGAGCGCGGCGACGGTCTCCCGGACGGTCCGCCCGGCGGTCGCGTCGTCCATGGTGAGCACGGCGGCCAGGGCGGCGCGCAGCGCCTCGGCCTCGGCCTTGTCGTCGGCGGTGTCCCCGACCGACAGCAGCTCGATCAGCGGCTTCAGGCCGGGCACCGCGAGAGCGGCCATCAGTGCGGCCGCCTCGACGGGCCGGCGGAAACCGCACAGGCCCTCGAACTCGCCCAGGGCGCAGACCATTTCGGGCTTGTGGTTGGCGTCGCGATAGCTGCGCTCGGGGGCGTCCAGCGGGAGGCCGAGGGCGTTCTCGGCGGCGAAGCCGGCCCGAGCCTGGTCCAGCGTGGGGTGGGCCTGGATGGACAGTGGCAGGCCCGCGGCGAGGACCTTGAACAGGAACGGCAGGCTCGGGCCGAAGCGGGCCGTGCTGGCCGTGCCGAGTTCGCCCTCGGGGTCGGCCGCGATCAGCTCGTCCAGCCGGCGCGGGCCCTCGCCGCGGTCGGCGCGGGACGGGTCACCGGGGTGGGCGCCCATCCACAGCTCGGCCTGCGGTTCCCCGGTGGGCTCCTGCCCCAGCAGCTCGGGCAGGGCCGTGAGCGACCCCCAGGCGTACGGGCGGACGGTGTTGACGAGCCTGTCCATGCGCGCGGTCCTACTCCTTCGCTGACGGGGCGGCCCCCGGACGTCCCGAGTCCGGATCGCCGGGGCGGGCCCGGCGGTACGGGCGGGTCCCGGCACGAGCAAGGGCATCGACCCTAGCCGACCCTGGTCGCCCGCGCGGAAACGGTGGGCACCAGGTGGGAGTGCCGTGCTCCGACCAGCGGTTCCCGGGCGCGGTAGTAGGATGCCAGGACGCAGTAGTCTCCGCCCTCCGCAGCATTCCCCACCGTGGTCATCCCGTCGGCGGGCTGTCGGCGGGGCCGCGTTCCAGAGTGCGGGCGACGGTGTTCTGACACTCCCCGCCATCGGCCGAGAGGTTTGTACGTGACCGTGAACCAGCAGAGTTTTGCTGATCTCGGCAGGGTCCTGGTGATCATCCCGACCTACAACGAGGCGGAGAACGTCGAGCGGATCGTCGGCCGGGTCCGCGCCTCGGTGCCCGAGGCGCACGTGCTGGTCGCCGACGACAACAGCCCCGACGGCACCGGCGAGCTGGCCGACAAGCTGGCCGCCGAGGACCGGAACGTGCACGTCATGCACCGCAAGGGCAAGGAGGGGCTGGGCGCCGCCTACCTCGCGGGCTTCCGCTGGGGCATCGACAACGGCTACGACGTCCTGGTCGAGATGGACGCGGACGGCTCGCACCAGCCCGAGGAACTGGACCGGCTGCTGAACGCGCTGCGCGGAGCCGACCTGGTGCTGGGTTCGCGCTGGGTGCCGGGCGGCCGGGTGGTGAACTGGCCGAAGTCGCGCCTGCTGCTCTCCCGCGGCGGCTCCACGTACTCGCGGCTGATGCTGGGCGTGCCGATCCGGGACGTCACCGGCGGCTACCGGGCCTTCCGCAAGGAGACCCTGCTGGGCCTGGGCATGGACGAGGTGGCCTCGGCCGGGTACTGCTTCCAGGTCGACCTGGCCTGGCGCACGGTGAAGGCGGGCTTCAAGGTCGCCGAGGTGCCGATCACCTTCGTCGAGCGGGAGCTCGGCGCGTCCAAGATGAGCCGCCACATCGTGGTCGAGGCGCTCTGGCGGGTGACCACCTGGGGCATCGCCGACCGGGTGGCCCGCGTGCGCGGTGGCGCCGCCGAGCGCTGAGTTCGTCGTGCCGAAGGGCCCGTCCGGTCCTCGCGGATCTCGAAGTCCGATGCATCCCCTGAACCGGGGTGGTGCAACGACTCCCAGAACCCGGGGAACGCGGACGGGCCCTTCGGCGTGTCCGGAGCCGGCCGAGACCGGCCGCGGGCCGGTCAGCAGCCGCCCCGGAGGGCGCTCTCCGGCAGGTAGCGGTCGGCCCAGAGGGCCAGTTCGGTGAGGGCCGGCTTCAGCGCGACACCGCCCTCGGTGAGCCGGTAGCTGACCCGCAGCGGGGGGCCGGGGTCGACCTCGCGGACCACCAGTCCGGCCTCGGCCAGTTCGGTCAGCCGGTCGGAGAGCATGCGCTCGCTGATGCCGGGGACGGCGCGGCGCAGCTCGGAGAAGTAGGCCGGGCCGCCGTTGTTGAGCACGCCCAGCAGCATGCCGGTCCAGCGCTTGCCGAGCAGGGTGAACACCCGGTTGAGGGCCAGGTCGACGTTGGCGCAGGCGCCCTGGCCCGCGGCGGCGGTGCACGGGTCGACGCCGGTCGGGAGTGCGTCGCTGACTACCTCGTGCTCGGCCATGGGTCCAGCGTACTCGACCCGTCACTAGTGACTGCAGAAAAGTAAGCTGCTACCGTACTTATAGCTGCAGCGGAAACAGCAGTTGCTTATTCTCTGGAGGTCCCGCCATGCCCACGCTCCTGCACATCGACTCCTCGGCGCTCAGCGACGGCTCCGTCTCCCGCGAGGTCACGGCCGCCTTCCGCGCCGCCTGGGAGGCCGAGCACCCCGGCGGCACGGTGATCCACCGCGACCTCGCCGCCGACCCGGTCCCGCACCTGGACGCCGCCGGGATCACCGCCGGGTTCCTCCCGGCCGAGGCGCGGGACGCCGAGCAGGCCGCCGCCTTCGCGCTGCGCGAGCGGCTGATGGTCGAGCTGGAGTCCGCCGACGCGGTGCTGATCGGCGCCCCGATGTACAACTTCACGATCCCGTCGACCCTCAAGGCCTGGCTGGACCACGTGATCCTGATGGGCCGCACCGCCGGCGACCAGCCCTCCGCCAAGGGGACCCCGGTCACCGTCGTCGCCTCCCGCGGCGGCTCGTACGTACCCGGCGCCCCGCGCGAGCCGTTCGAGTTCGTCACCACCTACCTGGAGAAGGTGCTGGGCGGCGGGCTCGGGCTGGAGGTCGACTTCATCGTTCCGGAGTTCACCCTCGCGGCCTCCGTCCCGGCGCTGGCCGAGTTCGTTCCGGCGGCCGTCGAGTCCAAGGCGCGGGCCCTGGAGCTGGCCGCCCGCCGGGGCAAGGAGCTGGCCGCCCGCGCCGCGGTGTGACGTGCGCGAGGGCGTGTCCGACGGGCCCCGCCGGGCGCGCGGCCCGTCGGACTCGCCCGAGGCGCGCCCCGCTGGGCGCGCCTCCCGCGCAACCGGCCGCCGGTGCTCCCATGCTGTAGGGCGCAGGAAGTCCGACCGCCGAGCAGAGGGAGCAGCCCGTGACGTCGTCCCCGCCCGAGGAGAGCTCCGGCGCGGAACGGGCGGACGTTGAGCCCGTCGCGGCCGCCGCCGCCGACGCCGGGCGGACGGCCCGGCCGCTGGAGGTCGCCGTCTTCACCGGGCCCGAATCGGCCTTCTTCACCACCTCCACGCTGATCCTCGGCGAGCGGACCGCGATCCTGGTGGACGCCCAGCTCACCCGCAGCGCCGGGCGCGAGCTGGCCGAGTGGGTCGCGGGCAAGGGCCGCCGACTGCTCGCCGTCGTGATCACCCACCAGCACCCCGACCACTACTTCGGCGCCGAGGAGGTCCTGAGGCTCTTCCCGGACGCCCAGTTGCTGGCCGCCCCGGCGGTGGTCGAGGGCATCCGGCGCACCGTCGCGGCCAAGGTCGCCCAGTGGAAGCCGGTCTACGGGGACGACATCCCGGACCGCCCGCTGGTCCCGGCCCCGCTGCTGCCCCAGCCGCTGATGCTCGACCGCCAGGTGATCCCGGTGCTGCTGCTCGGCCAGGCCGACTGCGGGGAGTCCACGGTCGTCCACGTGCCCGGCATCCGGACCGTGATCGCCGGGGACTTCGTGTGCAACGGCACCCATCTGTGGACCGCCGACACCACCCCGGCCCAGCGCACCACCTGGGGCCACAACCTCGACCGGATCGCCGACCTCGGCGTCGACCGGGTCATCGCCGGGCACCGGGCCCCCGAGCAGGGCGACGACGCCGCACGCGTGCTCGCCTTCACCGCGGAGTACCTGAAGGACTTCGACCGGCTGCTGGCCGAGCACCCGGACGACCCGGAGGCGCTGATCAGCGCGATGAACGAGCGGTACGGGGAACTGACCCTGCCCTCCTTCCTGCAACTGGGCGCGGCCGCCAACACCGCCCGGGCCGCCTCTCCGGAGGCCGGAGCCGAAGAAGGGGCCGGGGAGCCCGCGGAGGACGGGGACGGGGACGGCGAGTAGGGCGGGATACTGGCCGCATGACGACGCCGTACGACGTGATCGTTCCGGCGGGCGGTGCGGCCCGGAGGCTCGACGGGGCCGACAAACCCGGCTTGACCGTGGGGGAGACCAGCCTGCTCGACCGGGTGCTCGCCGCCTGCGCGGGCTCCCGGACCACCGTCGTGGTCGGCCCGGCCCGACCGACCGCCCGCGAGGGCGTCCGCTGGACCAGGGAACGGCCGCCCGGCGGCGGGCCGGTCGCCGCCGTCGCGGCCGGACTCGACCTGGTCACCGCGGACACCGTGCTGCTGCTCGCCGCCGACCTGCCCTTCCTCGACCGCCGGACGGTGGACCGGCTGGCGTCCGCCCTCGACGGGGCCGGACCGCACGCGGACGCCGCCGTCCTGGTCGACGCGGGCGGACGCGACCAGCCGCTCACCGCCGCCTACCGCACCGCCGCGCTGCGCGCCGCCCTGGCCGCCCTCGGCGACCCGGCCGGACAGCCGCTGCGCCGCCTCGTCGGCGGGCTGAACCGGTTGCGGGTGGCCGACACGGACAACGTCGCGTACGACTGCGACACCTGGGAGGACCTGGAACAGGCGAGGGAGCGCGACCGGTCCTGAGCGCGCCCCCGGCGAGCGGGGCGCGCGGGGCACCGCGGCCGTCGTGGACGGGGCGGGTCGCGCCCGGTGGTCGCACCGCGGTCGGCGGCCGCCTCCGGGCGGGGGAAGGCGGCGGTGACCGGGCACCGGGGCGGGAACCTCACCGCGGCCGCCGCCGGGCCGTGAGGGAAACGACGCGCGCCGCACACGGGGCGAAGACCCCGGGGAAACCGCTGATCGGGCAGCATGGGCGCATGGAGCGCACGCTGGAAGACTGGATCGCCGAGGTCAAGGCCGACCTGGGCATCGACCTGGACGTGGACGTCCGGGGACTGCTCGACACGGCCCGGGTGGTCGCGCACGGAGTGGCCCGGCCCGCCGCACCGCTGACCGCCTTCCTGATCGGCTACGCGGCCGCGCAGAAGGGCGGCGGACCGGAGGCCGTCGCCGAGGCGTCCCGGCGGACCACCGCGCTCGCCGAGCGGTGGAAGCCCGCCGACGGCCCGGAGGAGCCGTGAGCACGGTCGGAGGGACGACCGTGGCCGTTCCGTCCAGCCGTCCCGGCGTGCTGAGCTGGTCGCACGCCCGGGAGGCCGCGCGCCGGGCCGGGCTGCGCCCGCTGCCGGTGGTCGGACTGCCGCTGGCCGGGGCGCTCGGGCACGTCCTCGCCGAGCCGCTCGGCGCTCTGACCGACCTGCCCGCCTTCGACACCTCCGCGATGGACGGCTGGGCGGTCGCCGGGCCCGGGCCCTGGCGGGTCGCCGGGCGGGTGCTGGCCGGCCGTACCGAAGTGGCGCCGCTGGCCGACGGCAGTGCGGTCGAGATCGCCACCGGCGCCCAACTTCCGCCCGGAGCCACCGCCGTGCTGCGCCGCGAACACGGCGGGACGGAGGGCTCGCTGCTGTACGACCGGGGGCCGCAGCAGCTGACCACCGGCCAGGACGTCCGCCCGCGCGGCCAGGAGTGCCGCCGGGGTGAGGAGTTGCTGCCCGCCGGGACGGTGGTCGGGCCGGCCGTGCTCGGTCTGGCCGCCGCCTGCGGGCACGACCGGCTCGCCGTGCGCCGCCGTCCGGTGGTCCAACTGCTGCTGTTGGGTGACGAGTTGCTCGACAGCGGGATCCCCGGTCCGGGGCTGGTCCGGGACGCGCTCGGTCCGCTGCTGCCGCCCTGGCTGCGGGCGGCCGGTGCGGAGGTGGCCGAAGTCCGCTGCGTCCGCGACGACTTCGGACTGCTGCGGGACGCCTTGCGGCACTCCACCGCCGACGTCGTGGTGACCACCGGCGGGACGGCCGCCGGACCGGTGGACTTCCTGCACCGGGCGCTCGCCGACGTCGGTGCCCGGCTGCTGGTGGACGGCGTGGCCGTCCGGCCCGGACACCCCATGCTGCTGGCCGAACTCCCCGGCGGGCGCCACCTGGTGGGCCTGCCCGGAAACCCGCTGGCCGCCGTCGCCGGGACGGTCACGCTCGCCCTGCCGCTGCTGCACGCCCGCGGCGGCCGGGTCGGCGTCGGCCCCGCGCTCGCCCCGGCGGCCGTCCTGCTACCCGGGCACCCGGTGGACACCCGGCTCCAGCCGGTGCGGCGCACCGCCGAGGGGCTCGTACCGCTCGCCTTCGACGGGCCCGCGATGCTGCGCGGCCTCGCCCGGGCCGAGGCCCTGGCGGTGATCCCGCCCGGCGGGGCGGCCGCGGGGGAGGCCGTCGAGCTGGTGGAAACGCCGTGAGCGAGCGGAGCGAGGTCACCGTCGGGAGGTGGGTGTGGGCGAGTGCGACGTGGTGGTACTCCAGTTCGGCGGGGCGGTTGCTCGGTATGTCGGTGCTCAGCCCGCACGCCGGGGCGGTGATGGAGGACCTGCTGACGTACGGGAACGGGCTGGACGCGGTCGAACGCCCGGTCACCCAGGCGGGGCACGGACCGCGCGAGTGCGAGGACCTGGTGGCGGCGGTGGTGCGGGGTCGGCGGGTGCTCAACTACGACGAGCCGGAGGCCGCGGTGCTGAAGCTCACCGACCGGGTGATCGCCATCAGGACGACGGCGTAGGGCGGGGCCCGGGCCCGAACCACCGTGCGGCGCAGTAGGTTCGGGGCATGCATGCGATGACGATTCCCGTACCCGGCGGCCCCGAGGCACTGGTGTGGGCCGAGGTGCCCGATCCGGTGCCCGGCGAGGGCGAGGTCCTGGTCGAGGTGGCGGCCACCGCCGTCAACCGTGCCGACCTGCTCCAGCGGCAGGGCTTCTACAACCCGCCGCCCGGCGCCTCGCCCTACCCGGGGCTGGAGTGCGCGGGGCGGATCGTCGCGCTCGGGCCGGGGGTGGCCGGCTGGGCGGTCGGCGACGAGGTGTGCGCGCTGCTGGCCGGCGGCGGCTACGCCCAGCGGGTCGCGGTGCCGAGCGGGCAGCTGCTGCCGCTGCCGAAGGGACTGAGCCCGGAGCAGGCCGCGGCGCTGCCGGAGGTGGCCTGCACGGTGTGGTCCAACGTCTTCCTCACGGCCCACCTGCGGCCGGGGGAGACGGTGCTGCTGCACGGTGGCGCGAGCGGGATCGGCACGATGGCGATCCAGCTGGCCAAGGCGGTCGGCGCGCGGGTGGCAGTGACGGCGGGCAGCCCGGAGAAGCTGGCCCGGTGCACCGAGCTGGGCGCGGACGTCGCGATCGACTACCGCGAGCAGGACTTCGTCGAGGCGCTCCGGGAGGCCACCGACGGGGCCGGGGCGGACGTGATCCTGGACATCATGGGCGCCAGGTACCTGCAGCGGAACGTGGACGCGCTGGCGGTCAACGGGCGGCTGGTGATCATCGGGCTGCAGGGCGGGGTGAAGGGCGAGCTCGACCTCAACACGCTGCTGCGCAAGCGGGCGGCCGTGATCGCCACCAACCTGCGCGGGCGGCCGCTGGCGGAGAAGGCGGCGATCGTGGCGGCGGTGCGGGAGCACGTGTGGCCGCTGGTCGAGTCCGGGGTGGTGAAGCCGGTGGTGGACCGGGTGCTGCCGCTGACCGACGCCGCCGACGGGCACCGGGTGCTGGAGGCGGGCGAGCAGGTCGGGAAGGTCGTGCTGACGGCCTGAGCACTGCGGCGCAGTGGCCCGAAATGCCGCGATTGTCGGATTGTGTGAGGCTGGTCCGGAGCTGTCCCGCCGCCGATCCCGCCGCCGGGCGAGATCGGCCGTCGGAAGGACTCCGACCGTGGCCGCAACTCCGCACGACGTCCTCGGGCCGCTGCCGACCGCGCCGCTGCCCACCGCGCCGCACCACCGTCGTACCCGCCGTTCCAGCCAGCTGCTCGCCGTGGCCGTGCTGGGACTGACGCTCCCGCTGGCCGCCGTGGCCACCGCGGTGGCGGAGCCGTCGCCGGGCGCCCCGGCCCCGGCGGCGGACTCCCCGGCTCCGCTCTCCCCCGTGCCGGACTCCTCGGGCCCGGACGCATCGGGGCCGGACTCCTCGCCGTGGGCTGCCGACGAGCAGGCCGGTCCGACCGGGGCCTCCCGGCCGTCACCCAACGCGGCGCCGCCGCAGCACGCGGTGCCGGGCCGGGCCCGCCCGGACTTCTCCGAACTGTGGGCGCACCACCATCACCACCACCCGGACTCGGTGCCGGAGCGCCCGGACGCGGCCTTGGAGCAGGTGCCGGACCAGGCGCCCGTCCAAGCGCCCGGGCAGGCGCCGGACCGGGGACGGAGCCAGGCCGTCGAGCAGTCGCCCGAACAGGCCCAGGAGGGCACGGCCGACCAGCCGGGCTCGGACTCCGACGCGGACGCCCCGGACGCCGCGGCCCCCGCCGCCGACCAGGGCGTCGGCGCGGCGGCCTCCGGCCGGCCCGTGGCGGTCGCGTCCGTCCCGGCCGTCATCCCCGCCCACTGGCAGGACCCCTCCACCCTCCAGCTGCCGCTGGGCGTGGGCCTGGGGCTGATCGGCTGCGGCCTGGGGCTGATCGGCGTGCGCCTTCGGAAGGGCTGAGCCCGGCCGACGGGCCCCCGGCCGACGGGCGGCGTGGAGATTCGGTGCGGGTTCCGGGGCCGGGTGAGCCGGGCCCGGTGCGGGTTCCGCGCCGCGGTGGCGGCAGGTCCCGCACCGGGCGGCCGGCTCGGAGCGGCCCGGGAACTGAGTATCCGTACGGATTCCCGGGCCGCCCGCGGAGGCGTACCGTCGTCACGGGTGGCGCAGGACGGCGGGGCGAACGGGGGCTTCCGCCCTACCAACCCCAGTGAGAGAGAATGTTGTTCATGACGAATCCGATGAACGAGCGCTCGTCGCAGGAGCCCTTCCGGGCCGGCGGCGGGCAGTCGCAGGACGGCCAGAAGGTGCTGATCGTCGGACCGGACGGGCTGCCCGTGGGCCAGGGGTTCGCCGGGGCAACGATGGAGGGGGACGACGAGGCGGACATGCCCCGCGAGCTCCCGGTGACCGAGATGGTCGAGCAGCCCGCGAAGGTCATGCGCATCGGCAGCATGATCAAGCAGCTGCTGGAGGAGGTCCGGGCGGCGCCCCTCGACGAGGCCAGCCGGGCCCGGCTGAAGGACATCCACGCCAGTTCGATCAAGGAGCTGGAGCTCGGGCTGGCCCCGGAGCTGGTCGCCGAGCTGGAGCGGCTCTCGCTGCCGTTCACCGAGGACAGCATCCCGACCGAGGCCGAGCTGCGGATCGCCCAGGCCCAGCTGGTGGGCTGGCTGGAGGGCCTGTTCCACGGCATCCAGACCGCCCTGTTCGCCCAGCAGATGGCCGCACGGGCGCAGCTGGAGCAGATGCGGCGCGCGCTGCCGCCCGGTCCGCACGGCGGCGACCCGGACGAGGAGGACCCGGGCCAGGGCCGTGGGATCCGTTCCGGTCCGTACCTGTAGACCCGCCGGACCCGCCGCCGGGGCCGGACGTACCACGACGATCCGCCCCGGACCGCACCGCCGCAGGACGGCGCCGACGGTCCGGGGCCAGGATCGGCCCTGGACCGATCACCGTCGGCGGGAGCCGATACCCTGACCCCTGTCGCCGGCCGGGTCGAGCCGCCGCGGCAGGGGATCGCCGGGCCAGCGGGCCGGGCCCACCACGTACGGACGAGACCGAACGTCACGGTCGCGGCAGCACCACCGCGCCGAGGGGGAGCAGAGGACCATGAGCGAGCACGGCAACGCGGTCGAGGGCTTCTCCCTGGGCAACGGCCGCTATGTGCTGCAGCGGCTGCTGGGCGAGGGCGGCATGGCCTCCGTCCACCTCGCGTACGACAGCGTGCTGGACCGGCAGGTCGCGCTGAAGAGCATGCACAGCGAGCTGGGCCGGGACGACTCGTTCAAGGAGCGGTTCCGCCGCGAGGCCCAGGCCGTGGCCCGGCTGGAGCATCCCAACATCGTCACGGTGTACGACAGCGGCGAGGACGTCGCCCCGGACGGCTCCAGCACGCCGTACATCGTCATGCAGCTGATCGACGGCAAGGGCCTGCGCGAGACGATCAACGAGGCGGTCGTCCAGTACGGCGCGGTGCCCACCGAGGAGGCCCTGAAGGTCACCGTCGGAGTGCTGAACGCACTGGAGGCCTCGCACGACATGGGCCTGGTGCACCGCGACATCAAGCCCGGCAACGTCATGTTCGACCGCAAGGGCAATGTCAAGGTCATGGACTTCGGCATCGCCCGGGCACTGGAATCCGGGGTCACCTCGATGACCCAGACCGGCATGGTGGTCGGCACGCCGCAGTACCTGTCGCCCGAGCAGGCCCTCGGCAAGCCGGTGGACGCCCGCTCCGACCTGTACTCGGTCGGCGTGATGCTCTTCGAGATGCTCACCGGCCAGCTGGTCTTCGACGGCGACTCGGCCTTCTCGATCGCCTACAAGCACGTCCAGGAGGAGCCGCCGGCCCCCTCCAGCCTCAACCGCTCGATCACCCCGGCCGTGGACGCCTACGTCGCCCAGGCGCTGCGCAAGGACCCGGCGCACCGCTTCCAGAGCGCGGCCGCGATGCGGGACGAGGCGGAGCGGCTGATCGCGGAGCTGAAGGGCGGCGGTGGCGGGCACGCGCTGCAGGCCAGCTCCCCGCTGGTGATCAAGGAGGGGCCGCGCTCGGTGCACGCCGGTCCGCAGGCGCCGCAGACCCCGCACCCCCAGTACCCGCAGCAAGGCGGGCAGCAGCAGCCGCAGTACCGGACCCCGCCGCCCGCCTACCAGACGCCGCACCCGCAGGCCCCGCACACGCCGCAGCCGCAGTACCTCCAGCAAGGCGGGCAGCAGCAGCCGCAGTACCGGACCCCGCCGCCCGCCTACCAGACGCCGCACCCGCAGGCCCCGCACACGCCGCAGCCGCAGTTCCTCCAGCAAGGAGGGCAGCGGCCACCGATGCACACCCCGGGCCCGCAGTCGATGCCGCCGTACCAGCAGCCGAAGCCCTCCAGCGGCGGCTGCTCCACGGCCTTCGTGGTGATCGCGATCATCGTCGGCGTGCTGGTGCTGGCCGGCATCATCATCGCGATCGTGGTCAACAAGGCGGAGAAGAACACCAACGGCAAGTTCCACTCCGAGCGGCCCGCCGCGGTCGTGGTGGTGGGCCCCCAGGCCGACCGGAACGGTCTGCTCTGACCGTTTCCCGCCGTTCCGCGCGTGTCACGGGTGCGCGCCGGAAGCGGTAGCGTTCGGGGATACGTAAGCGACAGGGCACCGCGATCCGAGCGAACGCCCGGGGCGAGGAGCGATGGCACAGACGCAGCAGCCGGACGACGAGGCGGGTGCCCGAGCGGTCGGACGGACCGGCGGCACGCCGAGGAACCCCGAGCCGGGCAGCGAAGCCGCGACCTCCGCGCTGCCGCCGTTCGGCGGGACCGGCGGACCGCAGACGCCGGGCCGTGGAGTGCCGCTGGGCACGGTCGGCGACGGCCGTTACCGGCTGACCCACCGGCTCGGCCGCGGTGGCATGGCCGAGGTGTTCGCCGCCGAGGACGTGCGGCTGGGCCGCACCGTCGCGATCAAGCTGCTGCGCGGCGAGCTGGCGCAGGACGACGTCGCCCGGCTGCGCTTCACCCGCGAGGCACACGCCGTCGCGGCGCTGAACCACCACGCGATCGTCTCGGTCTACGACACCGGCGAGGAGTACGTCGGGGACGAGTCCACGCCGTACATCGTGATGGAGCTGGTCGAGGGCCGGACCGTCCGCGAGCTGCTGGTGGACGAGGAGGCGCCGCCGGTCGACCAGGCGCTGATCATCATCGCCGGGGTGCTGGAGGCGCTGGCCTACAGCCACCGCAACGGCATCGTGCACCGCGACATCAAGCCCGCCAACGTGAGCATCACCACCACCGGCGCGGTCAAGGTGATGGACTTCGGCATCGCCCGGGCGCTGACCGGTGGGGCCACCACGATGACCCAGACCGGCATGGTCATGGGCACCCCGCAGTACCTGTCGCCCGAGCAGGCGCTCGGCAAGCCGGTCGACCACCGCTCCGACCTGTACGCGGCCGGCTGCATGCTCTACGAGCTGCTCACGCTGCGCCCGCCGTTCACCGGCGACACCCCGCTCTCGGTGGTCTACCAGCACGTCCAGGACCCGCCGGTGCCGCCCTCGCAGGCCAACAGCCGGGTGCCGGTCGGCCTGGACGGACTGGTGCTGCGCTCGCTAGCCAAGAACCCGGACGACCGCTTCCAGGACGCCGACGAGTTCCGCGCCCACGTGCAGCACGCGCTGCGCGAGATGCACGGCGCGGCCGGGGCGGGCTGGGTCGGAGCCGCGACCGGGATGCCCGGCGACACCGGGGCCACCCAGGTGCTCCGGCCGGACCAGACGGCGGCCACCCAGGCCTTCGGCGCGGTCGCGGCGGGTGACCAGACCTCCGTCCTGCCGTACTCGGCGGGCGGCCAGCACACTCCCTCGCCCTACCAGGGGGCCGGCGGGTCGTACGGCGGTGGCGGCGAGGACGGCCACGGCGGGGACGGCGGCCGGCGGCGCGGGCCGTGGGGCTGGGTGGCCGGCGGGGTCGCCGTGCTGGTCGCGGCCGGGGCCGGGATCGCCTTCGCGCTCAGCGGCGGTGGCGGCACCGTGGACCACACGACGCCCACGACGCCCGCTCCGGTGGTCAGCACCAACGAGTCGACCGCGCCCAGCCAGAACGGGCAGCCGACCCCGCCGCCGTCCTCGTCGGGCTCCGGCAGTCGGCGGCCGTCGCAGCCGACGGACAACGGGTCGTACGGGTGGAGCGGCGGCGGGAGCGGCGGCAACAACATGTCGCCGTCGCCGAGTTCGGGCCGGCACAACACCGCCACCCCGACGCCGACGCCGACCGCCACCCACACCGCGACGGCGAGCTCGTCGGCGACCAGTGGGTCGAGTTCGGCACCGACTCAGGGCAGCACGCCCACGAGCCCGCCGCAGCCGACCACGAAGCCGACCGGCGGCAGTACGCTGCCGCCGCCCGTCGGCTGACGGGTCAGTTGGCGAAGGCGTCCAGGACCTGCTCGTACTCCTGGCACCACCACGTCAACTGCCCCGCCGATGCGGGGTACAGCGGGTCGGCCCGGTGGTCGGCCCGCTGGTAGCGCCACTGCAGCATCCAGAAGTCGTTCAGCCGCTCCCACCAGACCCGGTGGACGGCGGCGGCCAGGTGCTCGGCGGTGGCGGCGCCGGAGGCCCGGTAGGCCTGTGAGTAGCGGCGCACCCGGACCAGGTCGAGGGTGCCGGTGGCCCGGTCGTTGAAGAGCAGGGTGGCGGCCCGGACGGCCTCCTCGGCACGCGGCTGCGGGCCGAGCTTGTCCCAGTCGAGCACGGCGGTGACCAGCTCGCCGTCCGGGCCCCCGTGGTACAGCAGGTTGAGGCCGTGGAAGTCGCCGTGGGTCCAGCCGGTGGGCGGGGCGTCCTGCGGGTCGGGACGGCGGTGGGCGTGTTCGGCGAGCAGTTCCAGCCGTTCGTCGAGCCGTTGTTCGACCAGGGCGTCCAGGTCGTCGTGCGGGCGGTGCTCCCGGGCGCGGCGCCGCAGCTCGCGGGCCAGTTCGGCGCTGTCGAGGGGGTCGGCGCTGCGGTAGCCGGAAGGCTGGTCGAGGGGAGCGCACACGTCGTCGAGCGCGCCGTGCAGCCGACCGAGCAGCGTGCCGAGCGCGTCGCACCGCGACGGATCGAGCTCCGTACCGTGTCGGTGTCGGCCATCCACCCAGGGGAACAGCGCGAACATCCGGCCTTTCAGGGCCGCCACCGTCCCGCCGCGTTCGGCGCAGCTCAGCGGGGGTGCCACGGGCAGTCCCAGGGCGTCCAGGTCGGTCATGGCGCGGTGGTGGGCGAGGATCTTCGGGCGGCTGGCGGTGGCGGCGTCGACGTAGCACTTCAGGAAGTACGCGCCGGCCTCGGTGGTGACCCGGTAACCCCGGTTGAGCAGGCCTTCGGCGACGGGTTCGGCGGTCAGCAGCCGCCCCACCCGGAAGCGGGCCAGGACCTCGACGAGTGCGCTGCGCGGGACGGGTGGGCTGAGGGTCCCTATCGGCGGGGCGGAGAGGTCGGGGCGGGCCGGGGCGCAGGCGAGGGTCTGGCTGAAAGTCACGTGCAGAGGTTATGGCCCCTTGGTGGGGGCCCTTGACAGGCCGTCATGAGTGTGGCAGGGCTCCGGTCAGTGCTGGTGGTCGGCCTGGCGCCGCGCCACGTACGCCGCCGCCTGGGTCCGTCGCTCCATGCCCATCTTGGAGAGCAAGCTGGAGACGTAGTTCTTCACCGTCTTCTCGGCGAGGTGCAACTCGTTGCCGATCTGACGGTTGGTCATCCCCTCGCCGATCAGATCGAGGATCCGCCGCTCCTGCTTGGTGAGCTGGGCCAGGCGTTCGTCCTCCTTCTCGCCGCCGTCGCGCAGCCGGGCGAGCACCCGGCTGGTGGCGACCGGGTCGAGCAGCGAGCGGCCGGCCGCGACGTCCCGGACGGCGGTGATCAGGTCGGTGCCGCGGATCGCCTTCAGCACGTAGCCGGAGGCGCCCGCCATGATCGAGTCGAACAGGGCCTCGTCGTCCGAGAACGAGGTCAGCATCAGGCACTTGAGCTCCGGCTGCCGGGAGCGGATCTCCCGGCAGACCTCGACCCCGTTGCCGTCGGGCAGCCGGACGTCGAGCACCGCGACGTCGGGGTGGACCGCGGGGATCCGGGTGAGCGCCTCGGCGGCCGTGCCGGCCTCGCCGACGATCTCGATGTCGTCCTCGACCGAGAGCAGATCGTGCACGCCCCGGCGGACGACCTCATGGTCATCGAGCAGGAACACCCTGATTTGCCCGTTATCAGTCATGCCCAAAGCCTCCCATATCACCGCGCACAAGGCTTATCGTTCGCAGCGGCGGAAAGGCGTGATCCGGCCACAGTCACCGAAACCGATACCGAGAACCCCCTTACGTACGGGCTTCCGCCCGGATAACGTGCGCTGGTGTCCTGAAGGCGCTCGAATTGAGAGCTGCGTCACGCCGACCGTCACCCCCACCCTTCCGACGGCGAGCCGGGCGCGGCACCCTCGGGGTTGTAGGCCCTGAACAAGTAGGACGTCCTAGCGCAAGCGCGCCAAGGGCGGACGCTGGGTAACGTTCTCGTGAGGGACGCCGTCGGAACAGGATCACCACCTGCCACGCAGTAGGTGCGCACACCCACGCGCGCCCCGCGAGGCGGTGACCGGACCGGTCACCGGCGACCCCGGGCGGCCGGACAGACCGAGGAGTGAACGTGACCGTCAAAAGCACGGCGAGGGCTCGCAAGAAGGCGGCCCCCGCTGTCCCTGACACCCTCCGCGCCACGGGGACGGACGCCCAGCCGGAGCTCGTACAGCTGCTCACGCCGGAAGGCGAGCGGGTCGAGCACCCGGACTACCCCCTGACCACCACTCCGGAGGAGCTGCGCTCGCTCTACCGCGACCTGGTGCTGGTGCGCCGGTTCGACGGCGAGGCGACCGCCCTCCAGCGCCAGGGCGAGCTGGGCCTGTGGGCCTCGCTGCTCGGCCAGGAGGCCGCCCAGGTTGGCTCCGGCCGGGCCATGCGCACCGGCGACTACGCCTTCCCGACCTACCGCGAGCACGGCGTGGCCTGGTGCCGCGACGTCGACCCGCTGAACCTGCTCGGCATGTTCCGCGGTGTGAACCACGGCGGCTGGGACCCGAACGAGAAGAACTTCCACCTGTACACCATCGTGATCGGCGCGCAGACCCTGCACGCCACCGGCTACGCGATGGGCATCACCAAGGACGGCGCCGACGACGCGGTGATCGCGTACTTCGGCGACGGCGCCTCCAGCCAGGGCGACGTCAACGAGGCCTTCACCTTCGCCTCGGTCTACAACGCCCCGGTGGTGTTCTTCTGCCAGAACAACCAGTGGGCGATCTCCGAGCCCACCACCACCCAGACCAAGATCCCGCTGTACCGCCGAGCCTCCGGCTTCGGCTTCCCGGGCGTCCGGGTCGACGGCAACGACGTGCTGGCCTGCCTCGCGGTCACCCGCTGGGCGCTCGACCACGCCCGCAGCGGCAACGGTCCGGTGCTGATCGAGGCCTTCACCTACCGGATGGGCGCGCACACCACCTCCGACGACCCGACCCGCTACCGGCTCGCCGAGGAGACCGAGGCCTGGAAGGCCAAGGACCCGATCCTGCGGCTGCGCACCCTCCTGGAGAAGGAGGGCCTGGCGGACGAGGAGTTCTTCGCCGCCGTCGACGCCGAGAGCGAGCAGCTGGGGCTCCGGGTGCGCGAGGGCGTGCGCAGCATGCCGGACCCGGACCCGACGCTGATCTTCGACCACGTGTACAGCGAGCCGCACGCGCTGGTCGATGAGGAACGGGCCGGGTACGTCGAGTACGCGGCCTCCTTCGAGGCGGGGGAGAACCACTGATGGCCGGTCAGCTGAGCATCGCCAAGGCGCTCAACGACGCGCTGCGCAAGTCGCTGGAGAACGACCCGAAGACCGTCCTGATGGGCGAGGACATCGGCAAGCTCGGCGGCGTCTTCCGGATCACCGACGGCCTGCAGAAGGACTTCGGCGAGGACCGGGTGATCGACAGCCCGCTGGCCGAGTCCGGCATCATGGGCACCGCGATCGGCCTCGCGCTGCGCGGCTACCGCCCGGTGGTGGAGATCCAGTTCGACGGTTTCGTCTACCCCGCCTTCGACCAGATCGTCTCCCAGCTGGCCAAGATGCACGCCCGTGCGCTGGGCCACGTCAAGATGCCGGTCACCGTGCGCATCCCCTACGCGGGCGGGATCGGCGCGGTCGAGCACCACAGCGAGTCGCACGAGGCCTACTTCGCCCACACCGCCGGTCTGCGGGTGGTCACGCCGTCCAGCGCGCACGACGCGCACTGGATGCTGCGCCAGGCCATCGAGTCCGACGACCCGGTCATCTTCCTGGAGCCCAAGCGGCGTTACTGGGACAAGGGCGAGGTCGGCGCCGCCGCCGACCTGGCGCTGCACGACGCCCGGATCGTCCGCCCCGGCACCGACGCGACGCTGATCGCCTACGGCCCGATGGTCAAGGTCTGCCTGGAGGCCGCCGCGGCCGCGGAGGAGGACGGCCGCCGGCTGGAGGTCGTCGACCTGCGTTCGCTCTCCCCGGTGGACTTCACCACCCTGGAGGAGTCGGTCAAGCGCACCGGTCGGGCCGTCGTGGTGCACGAGGCGCCGGTCTTCCTGGGCATGGGCGCCGAGCTGGCCGCCCGGCTCACGGAGCGGTGCTTCTACCACCTGGAGGCACCGGTCCTTCGGGTCGGCGGCTACTACGCCCCGTACCCGCCGTCCCGCGTCGAGGAGGCCTTCCTCCCCGACCTGGACCGCGTGCTCGACGCCGTCGACCGCGCGCTCGCGTACTGATCCCGGGGAGCGCAGATGACCACCGAAGTTCGCTCGCTCCGCGAGTTCAAGATGCCCGACGTGGGCGAGGGCCTCACCGAGGCCGAGATCCTCAGCTGGTACGTCAAGCCCGGTGACACCGTCACCGACGGGCAGGTCGTGTGCGAGGTGGAGACCGCCAAGGCGGCGGTGGAGCTGCCGATCCCGTTCAACGGGGTCGTCGAGCAGCTCTTCTTCCCCGAGGGCGCGACGGTCGACGTCGGCACCGTGATCATCTCGGTCGCGGTGGCCGGGGAGGCGGTGGCCGCTCCGGCCGCCGCGCCCGCGCCCGCCGCTGCTGCCGCGGCGCCGGCCGGCGAGGCCGAGCCGGAGCGCCGGGAGGTGCTGGTGGGCTACGGCCCGCGCACCGGCACCGCCCAGCGCCGGGCCCGGCGGACGACCACCACGGCCACGGCGAAGGCCGCGGCGCCGCAGCCGGCCCCGGTCGCACCCGCGGTTCCGGCCGCCCCGGTGGCTCCGGCGGCGCCCGCCCCGGTCGCCGGAGTCCCGGCCGGTGAGCGTCCGTTGGCCAAGCCGCCGGTTCGAAAGCTGGCCAAGGACCTCGGCATCGACCTGTGGGCCGTCACCCCGACCGGCCGGGACGGCGTGATCACCCGTGAGGACGTGCACGCCCACGCCGCGGCCCGGTCCGCTCCGGCGGCCCCGACCGTCGAGGCGGTCGTGGTCGAGGCGGCCGAGGCCGTCGTGGCCCCGGTGCCGGTGTCCGGCTCGGGCGACGTCCGGGTGCCGATCAAGGGCGTCCGGAAGGCGACCGCGCAGGCGATGGTGGCCTCGGCCTTCACCGCTCCGCACGTCACCGAGTTCGTGCAGGTCGACGTGACCCGCACGATGAAGTTCGTCCGCAAGCTGAAGGAGAGCGGCGAGCTGGGCCGGGACGTCCGGGTCAGCCCGCTGCTGCTGGTCGCCAAGGCGCTGCTGGTGGCGATCAAGCGCCACCCGGAGATCAACGCCCAGTGGGACGAGGCGGCCCAGGAGATCGTGGTCAAGGGCCAGGTGAACCTCGGCATCGCCGCGGCCACCCCGCGCGGCCTGATCGTCCCCAACATCAAGGACGCCGGGTCCAAGACCCTCGCGGGCCTGGCCACTTCGCTCGGCGAGCTGGTCGAGACCGCGCGCCAGGGCAAGACCTCGCCGGCCGACATGCAGGGCGGCACGGTCACCATCACCAACGTCGGCGTCTTCGGCGTCGACACCGGCACCCCGATCCTCAACCCGGGCGAGGCGGCCATCCTGGCCTTCGGCGCGGTCCGGGAGATGCCGTGGGTGCACAAGGGCAAGGTGGTCCCGCGCCAGGTGACCACGCTGGCGCTCTCCTTCGACCACCGGCTGGTGGACGGGGAGTTGGGTTCCAAGGTGCTGGCCGACATCGCCGGCCTGCTGGAGTTCCCGAAGCGCCTGATCACCTGGGGCTGACGGCTCACCGGAGTTGACGAAGGGGCCCTGCTCCGCACCGCCGTGCGGAGCAGGGCCCCTTCCGTCGCTCCCGACCGGTGACCGGCGACCGGTGTCGGCGCCCACCCGCCGGGCGACTACCGCCGGCGGAGGCGGCGGACGGCGAGCAGCACGCCGGCGCCGAGGGCGAACAGGGCGGCGGCCGAGGTGGCGAGGAAGGCGTCGGTGCCGGAGGCGCCGGTGTGCGCGAGCTGGGCGGTGTCGGCCGGGGCGGCGACGGCCGGGGACGAAGTGGGCCGCGCGGCCGGGGACTTCGGAGCCTCGGCGGCGGATGCGGCCGGGGCCTTCTCGGCGGCGGGCGCGGCCGGGGTCTTCTCGGTGGCGGGCTTCACCGGCGCGGGCTTGGCGGCCGGCGCCTGCTTCACGGCGGCGGGAGCGGTCCTGGGGTGGGTGACCTTCACGGTGCGGAGGTCCCAGGACTCCAGCTTGGCCTTGTCGTTGCCGGCGTCCGTCGCCAGGTTCAGCGCGGTCAGGTCCTTCGGCGAATCGGGCGAGAGCGAGACCCTGAACATGAAGTCGGCGGCGCGGCCGTTGGCCAGCGGCTGCGCCAGCGAGTCGGTGTCGGCGTCGATCCCGATGCAGCCCCGGTTGAGCTTCAGCGGCTTCCAGGCGCCGTGCTGCATGACCTCGACCCGGAGGTCCCCGGTGCGCAGGGGGGTGCCCGGCACGGCGGTCGACAGGCTGAAGGACGGAGCGGTCCTGGCGACGTCGGCCCCGGTGAAGTTGGTGATCGAGAGGCCGAATTCGCTCCAGCTGCCGTCGGCCGCGACGCTGTTGGAGTCGAAGACCCGGAACTCCGCGGACGGGACGGTCGGCTTGTCGACCGCGTGCGGGGCGTCGAACCGCCCGTCGCCGCAGGCCCAGGCGGTGTCGCTCATCGCGAGGACCTGGACGCCGCCCGCGAGGACGGCGGTGGCGGCGAGGGCGGCGATGCGTCGGCGGCCGGAGAAGGCGCGGTCGTTCTTCGCGAAACGGGTGATAACGGGCTTGCGCATGACGTGACTCCCCAAGGTCATGATGATGACGGTGTGCTGATGAAGACGACCGGCCCCGCTCCTCGCGAGCGGAAGCGCCCCCCGGCTCCGCCGGTCTCGCTCTCCGTGCCTTCACCCTGATGGACGTCCATCCCCGCCGGGGGTTGCAGGTGGATCGAAAAGTTTTTTCGGGAGTCTTCGGCGGGGCTCCGGGATACTGCCGGAATGACGGATGAGCTGACGGTCCGACCGCAGAAGACGGTGGCCGAGGGTGGGGAACGTCGGTCGCTGCGGCGGGACGTGTCGGCGCCGGCGCTGCTGGCCGGGCTGGTCTGCGTCGCGGTGTCCTTCTCCGGCCCACTGGTGGTGGTGCTCGCGGCGGCCGCCGCCGGGCGGCTGGATCCGGCGCACACCGCGTCCTGGATCTGGGCGGTGGCGATCGGCAGCGGGGTGAGCGGCTTCGTGCTCAGCTGGTGGACCAGAACGCCGGTGGTCACCGCCTGGTCCACCCCCGGGGCGGCGCTGCTGGTGACCAGCCTGGGCGGCTACCCGTACCGGGAGGCGGTCGGGGCGTTCCTGGTGAGCGCGGTGGTGGTGACGCTGTTCGGGGTGACCGGCTGGTTCGGCAGGCTGATCGCCGCCGTGCCCGTGGGGATCGTGAACGCGATGCTGGCGGGCATCCTGTTCTCCTTCGGCGCCGGGATCTTCGGCGCGGTGCACAGCGCGCCGGTGCTGGTGGTGGGCAGCTTCGCCGCCTTCCTGCTGGCCAAGCGGTTCGCGCCCCGGTACGCCGTACCGGTCGCGCTGCTGGTCGGCGGGGTGCTGGCGGCGCTCACCGTCGGACTGCCGCTGCACCTCGGCCCGGGCGGGCCGACCGTGCCGGTGCTGACGGCGCCGGCCTTCTCCTGGTCCGCCGCGGTGGGGCTGGCGCTGCCGCTCACCATCGTCGTGCTGGCCTCGCAGAACGCCCCGGGCCTCGGGGTGATGCGGGCCTTCGGCTACCGGGCCGACGACCGGCTGCTGATCGGCTCCACCGGCCTGATGTCGCTGCTGATGGCGCCGTTCGGCTCGCCGGGGGTGAACCTGGCGGCGATCACCGCGGCGATCTGCTCGGGCCCGGAGGCCCACCCCGATCCGCGCCGCCGGTACGTCGCGGGGATGTCCTCGGGTGCCGGGTACGTGCTGGTGGGCAGTTTCGGCGGGGTGCTGGTCAGCCTGTTCACCGGGCTGCCGAAGGAACTGATCGCGGTGATCGCCGGGGTCGCGCTGCTGGCCTCGCTGCAGGGCAGCCTGGCGGCGGCGGTCGCCGAGGAGCGCGGGCGGGACGCGGCGGTGGTGACCTTCCTGGCGAGCGCCTCGGGGATGAGCCTGTTCGGCATCGGCTCGGCCTTCTGGGGGCTGCTCTTCGGGCTCGGCACCCACCTCCTGCTGGACCTGGGGAGGCGTTCCCGTGACTGATCGACGGAATTGATTGGTATGACCGGGATGGTGCTAGTCGTTCGGCCAGGTCGGTGACTTTTTCGTCCGCCGGTGGGGGCGACACGCCGGTCCGGGTACGTCTCCGCTCCACCACCCGGGCGACACCGGGTGACCGGAGCACCGAGGACGCACCCGTATGCCTGCTGGCAATCCTGGCCGTCTCGTCCGGAGTCTGGCCGCCCTCGTACTGGTGTCCACCGCAGTACTCCCCGCCGCCCTGGAACTGGTCGGCCCCTCGCCGTTCGGCGTGATCGGGCCGGGCGCCGCCCTCGACCGGGCCGTGCCCCCGCACACCGCGCTCCGCGCCGACCAACGGATACCCGGGGCCGCCCCGACCTTCGACATACGCCGGACCGGGGACCCGTCCAACCGGATCACCCTGGTCCTGCTCGGCGACGGCTACACCGCGGACGAACAGGAACTGTTCCGGCAGCAGGCCGACAGGACCTGGCACGCCCTGATGGACATCGAACCGTTCCGCACCTACCAGGGGTTCTTCAACATACGGAGGGTCGAGGTGGTCTCCCCGGTCTCCGGGATAGCCGAGACCGAGAGCCGCGGCCGGAACCCCGCGACCCCGCTGGGCATGCACTTCTGGTGCGAGGGGACCGCCCGGCTGCTCTGCGCCGACGAGGGCGCCGCCGCCCGCTACGCCGGGGACGGAGCCGGGCCGCAGTACCTGATCGCGCTGGCCAACTCGACCGAGTACGGCGGCGCCGGGGGCACCGGGGTGACGACCCTGGCCGGGGGCAGCCCGGACGCCGGGCGGATCATCCAGCACGAGATCGGGCACACCGTGGGGGACCTCGGCGACGAGTACGACAGCGCCCCCGACGACGCGGACTACCCGAACCTCTCCGCCCTCAACGCCGACGACATGAAGAAGAAGCAGACCAAGTGGTGGCGCTGGCTGGGCGCGGTGTCCCCGGACGGCGCCGGCACCGTCGGGGCGTACCGCAGCGCCAACGGCCTCTACCGCCCAACCCCCGACTCGGTGATGCGCACCCTGGGCAGTGCCTACAACCTGCCCTCCCGCGAGGCGATCATCGAGGAGCTGTACCGCAGGGTCCGGCCGACCGACCCCCCCTCCCCGCCGCCCGGCGAGGTCACCGGGCTGCCCCGGCTGGACGTCCGGCCGCTGTCGCTGACCGGCTCCCGGCAGCTGGAGGTGGACTGGAAGGTGGACGGCGCCCCGGCGCCCCCGCAGGCCGCGGACGGCGGCTCGCTGGACACCGCGAAGCTGAACCTGGCCCCGGGCCGGGCCGCGACCGTCACCGCGACCGTCCGGGACACCACGGACTGGGTGCGGGACGAGGCCTTCCGGGACCGCTACATGACCAGGTCGGTGTCCTGGACGGTCACCGGCTGAGCAGGCCGCTCTCACCCCAGGCTGGGCGCCCAATCATGGGATGACTAATCTGGACGAACTATGACCGTGGAGCCAGCTGGTTCAGCCCCGTCCCTGTCCGTACCCGCTCCCCGAGCCACCGCCGAGACCCCGGCCGCCGTCGCGTCCCCGGCCGTCCCCGTCGTTCATCCCGCGCCGCCCGGCGGCCGTGCGGCCTGGGCGGCCTGGTCCATCGGCGTCAGCGTCTACGTCCTGGCCGTCATCCACCGCACCAGCCTCGGAGTCGCCGGACTGGACGCCGCCGAGCGCTTCGGCATCGGCGCCTCCGCGCTGTCCACCTTCTCGATCCTCCAGGTGCTGGTCTACGCGGCCATGCAGGTCCCGGTCGGCCTGCTGGTCGACCGCTTCGGACCGCGCCGGGTCCTGCTGCTCGGCGTACTGCTGCTGAGCACCGGCCAGTTGGCCTTCGCCTTCAGCTCCTCCTTCGCCCCCGCCCTGGCCTCCCGGGCGGTGCTCGGCTGCGGCGACGCGATGACCTTCATCAGCGTGCTGCGCATAGCCGCCCGGTGGTTCCCGGCGGCGAAGAACCCGTTCGTCGCCCAACTGACCGGCCTGGCCGGGATGGGCGGCAACCTGGTCACCACCGTGGTGCTCGCCCAGGCGCTGCACAACGAGGGCTGGACGCCCACCTTCACCGCGATCGCGCTGCTCGGCGTCGCGGTGTTCGCGCTGGTCGCGCTGTTCCTCAAGAACGGCCCGGCGGTAGCCGTCCGACCGGTGGACCCTCCGGCCGTCCGCCCGAAGGTCCGGCGGCAGGTCCTGGACTGCTGGCGGGAGCCGGGCACCCGGCTGGGCCTGTGGGTCCACTTCACCACCCAGTTCCCCGGCAACGCCTTCGGCCTGCTCTGGGGCATGCCCTACCTGGTCGAGGCCCGGGGCATGTCCCGGGGCGAGGCGGGCGGGCTGCTGACCCTGCTGGTGCTCTCCAACATGAGCTTCGGCTTCCTCTTCGGCCGGCTGCTCTCCCGCTCGGCGCGGGCCCGGATGCCGATCGTGCTCACCGTCATCATTACTACCGGCCTCGGCTGGGCCCTGGTCCTGGCCTGGCCCGGCGGGCACCCCCCGATGTGGCTGCTGGTCGGGATCATCCTGGTCATGGGCAGCAACGGCCCGGCCTCGCTGGTCGGCCTGGACTACGCCCGCACCCGCAACCCGGCCGAACGGCTCGGCACCGCCTCCGGGATCGTCAACATGGGCGGCTTCATCGGCACGATGATCACCCTGTTCGGCATCGGCGTCCTGCTGGACGCCCTCTCCCCGGCGGGCGCCGAGGCCCACTCGGCGACGGCCTTCCGCTGGGCGTTCTGCTGGCAGTACGTGCCGCTGGCGGTGGGGACGGCGATGATCCTCCGGCTGCGGCGGAGGGTTGTGGCCTCGGGCGCGTGACGTTTCCGACCTGCGGAAACACGCTGACCCTCACTTCGGGTGAGGGGCAGCGCGGGCCATGAGCACGTTGAACTCACGCACGGCGGCGGCATCAGCGCCTGTACTCCCGCACGAACTCGGCCATCTGCGGGGCCGTCCCGTAGATGCGGCCGATCCGGCCGACGTTCACCTCCGCGTACACGAGTCCAGGACCGGGTGCGGGTGGGTGGCACGCCTTCGGCTGCGCCTCGCGCCGAAGGCGGATCAGGTCCACCAGCTTCAGCTTCGGGCACCCCGGGGCGACCCGGCTGCCCCGGATCCCGACCCGCTCACCGCCCGGGCAGGCGAAGTACGCGCCGAACGGCGGTCCGGATGTCGGTGTCCCCTCGGCGGACGGAGGGGAGCGACTCCTCGGTGACCCAGTCCCTGAACGGCTTGGGAGCCGACTTGTTGGACCTCATCAGCAGTGAGTAGAGGCCCGTTTCACTCACCACACGCAGGAATGGATTCCCGCGGCCGTACACTTTCTGACCTGCGGAATCGTCGTAAGCATCGCTTTTGGCGATGGTTACGAACCGCATGTCGACGGTGCGGTGCTGGCGGTTCTCCAGCCTCTTCAGCGCGTCGGCCGGGTTCCCTCGTCCCAGCACACGACCTCCTTCTTCCGGGTGACGGCATGACTGCCCGGAGTAACGAGGCCAGACAGGTGAGGTGGCTGGTGCGAGGTTGACGCATGAATGCACGAGTGGTGCCGACCCGGCGTGCGGTCGTGCGTGTACGCCGGGTGGTGCGCGCCGATGAACCCCAGACGCCGTCAGATGGTGACGGAGAAGTTGGCCAGCACCCGCTCGGCCAGTTCCTTGTCCCCCTCGACGGACACCGGTCCGGGCCGGCCGCGGCCGCAGGCGAGCCGGACGTAGGTCTCCCAGTCCATGGTGAGCTGGACGTCGGGGGCCAGGCTGATCGACTCGTCCACGCTGCCGCGGCCGGCGGAGTCCACCCGCACGGTGCGCAGGAACTCCACCGGGCCGGTCACGTCGATGACCAGGGCCGTCCCGGCCGGGGCGCCGGCGGTGTGGGCGACGGCCTTGGGCAACCGCTCCAGCAGGAAGTCCCGGGCGACCAGCGCGCCGGGGGAGTCCAGGTTGCCCGGGGCGTCCAGGGCCCGGCGCAGGTCCTGCTCGTGCACCCAGACGTCGAAGGCCCGCAGCCGCAGCAGCTCGTGGTACGGCACGTCCCCGGCCAGCGGCCCGGCCGGCCAGCGGACCAGCTCGCCGGGCGTCTGCTTGGCGTTCCGCAGCGCGCGGGACCGGCGGATGATCGTGTACTCCAGCTCGCTGGTCATCTCCAGCGCGGTGTGGCAGCGGCGCTTGTCGACCGGGAGCTCGATGTAGCGGGCGAACTCGGTGGTCACGTGGCGGAGGTCACGCGGCAGCGAGTGGATCGGGCGAGGGTCGCCGAGCAGCTCGGACTCCACCGCGATCACGTGCGAGACGACGTCCCGGACCGACCAGCCGGGGCACTCGGTGGCCCGGTTCCAGGAGCCTTCGGGGAGGGGGGCGACCAGCTCCGATATGGACTCGATGCTCTGCGTCCACGCCTCGGTGTAAGCCTGCACGGTCTGGTTGTCCGTCACGGGAATCTCCGGCCCTCCGTCAGCTTTCCTACGCTCGGCGCCCGGCCGTCGCGGTCGGCCGGGATGGTCCGGCTTCCGGGCGCACACGCTAACCGCACGTTACGCTGCCGGGAGACAGCTGGGCAGCGCTTTCGGGTGACGATCGTAGGTCTCTTGCCGTGGACGGTGGTACTGTGCGCGCTTCATTGATCCAACTCGCGGTCTCGGACGCCGAGCCGCCCGCCGAACGGCGGGCCCGGGCGGCGTCGTTGGTACGGGCGCAGCGGGGCGCCGACCTGGTGGTGCTGCCGGAGCTGTGGCCGCTCGGCGGCTTCGCCCACGACCTCTGGTCGGAGGGTGCCGAGACACTGGACGGGCCCACCTCGGACGCCATGGCGTCAGCCGCCCGGGCGGCCGGGGTCTGGCTGCACGCGGGATCGATCGTCGAACGCGACCCCGACGGTCCGATCTACAACACCTCGATGGTGTTCGCCCCGGACGGCGAGCTGGTGCACACCTACCGCAAGATCCACCGCTTCGGCTTCGACAGCGGCGAGGCGGTGGTGATGGGCGCCGGGCAGGAGATCGTCACGGCGTCCACCGAGTTCGGCACCCTGGGCCTGGCCACCTGCTACGACCTGCGCTTCCCGGAGCTGTTCCGGGCGCTGCTGGACGCCGGCGCCCAGCTGCTGGTGGTCCCGGCGGCCTGGCCCGCCAAGCGGCGCGAGCACTGGACGCTGCTGGCCCGGGCCCGGGCGCTGGAGGAGCAGGCCTTCGTGCTGGCCTGCAACACCGCCGGGACGCACGCGGGGGTCGAGCAGGCCGGGTACAGCGTGGTGGTGGACCCGTGGGGCCGGGTGCTGGCCGAGGCGGGGGCGGAGGAGGAGGTGCTGACCGTGGAGTTCGACCCGGCCGAGGTGGGCCGGGCGCGCGAGGACTTCCCGGTGCTGCGGGACCGCCTGCTCGGCATTCCGGCACCCGTCCAGCGTTAGGGCGTGTCCGACGACTCCCGCCGGGCGCGAACCGTCGGACACGCCTAGGGGCCCGTCCGGCGACTCCGGCTTCCGGAGGGTTGGTTCGGACCTGCTCCGGGCCGGTTTGAGAAGATGAGCACTCGTCGTGTTCCCTGCCGCCGGTCGGCCGGTCCGTCGCGGGCCGGCACGGGGGCCTGCCCGAGGAGGTCGCGCGCATGTCCGGCACCGGCGCCGGCGACACCCCCCGCCCGGTCATCCACCGCAACAGCCTGCGCGAGCAGATCGCCGGCGCGCTGCGCGAGGAGATGATGGCCGGCCGGCTGGAGGCGGGCCGCAACTTCACCGTCAAGGAGATCGCCGAGCTGTACGGCGTCTCCGCGACCCCGGCCCGCGAGGCGCTGGTCGACCTCGGCGCGCAGGGGCTGCTGCGGGCCGAGCACCACCGGGGCTTCACCGTGCCGGAGCTGTGCTGGGAGGACTTCCTGGAGATCTTCGAGTCCCGGGTGCTCCTCACCGACAGCTTCTACCGCCAGTTCTCCGCCCGCCGGGCGCTGCCCGACCTCACCCGGCTGCCCTCGCTGCGCCGCCGGGCCGACGCGGCGGTGCGGGCCGCCCGGGCCGGGAACCTCGACGTGATGGTGGGCTGCGACCGCCGGTTCTGGCAGGAGGTGTCCGCCCTGCTCGGCAACCGCCGGATCGGGGACTACCTGGACTGGCTGCGGGTGCAGTCCTGGATGTTCGCCGCGCCCTACCTGCGCGCGATGCCCGCCCTGGCCGGGGTCTGCTGGGACCGCCACCTGGACCTGGTCGACGCGATCGGGGCCCACGACCTGGTCGGTGCGCACCGGATCGTCTGCGAGTACAACCTGTTCACCGCCCGGCTGCTGGCCGGGCTGGCCGGGCGGCCGCTGGAGTCGGTGACGGTGCTCGGGCTGCTCACCGAGGGGGCCGGCGGTGAGCCGCTGCCCGGCCCGGTCGAGACGTCGTCGGCGCCGCAGTCGTCGGCCCGGACGGCGTCCGGGGCCGGGGCCGACCCCGGGTCCACGTCCGGCCCCGGGCCCACGTTCGCTCCCGACCCCGACCTCGGGCCCGCGTTCCGGCCCGAGCTCGGCGGGCCCCGGTCCGAACGGCCCCGCCGGGGCGACGAGGCCGCCCGGGAGCTGGGCCGCGAACTGGGCCTGGGCCTCGGCCTGGTGCCGCAACCGCGCTGGGTGCCGCACACCCGGTTCGGCCGGCGGCTGTCCGATCCGCCCCCCGAGGCTCCGCAGGGACGGCCCGATCCGCACGCGGCCCCGGGCCGGTAGGGTGGGCGGTCGTCGAACCGGGTGTCCCGCACGGGCCCTCCGGGTGCCGACTCCGCCCCCGTCGTCGCCCCGCCCCCGCGGGCGATCCCGCCGTCCGGAGAGGAACTGCCGGCCATGGCCTGCGACCTCTGGCTCGTCCCCCTGGTGGACGTGCTGAGCCACAGCCCCGACAACCCCTTCCGGGACGACCTCGCGCTCTACAACGCGGTGCTGACCTCGCGCGGGCTGCCCGAGGTGCCGGTCTACCAGTTCGTTCCCGGGCTGAGCGGAGCGGTCGAGCCGATAGCCGCCTTCGACTACGACTCGCTGCACTTCCTGCGCCGTGCCTACCTGTTGGGCCTGACCGGCCTGGACATCACCCCGGTCGACTCGCTCGGCGGCGACTACGAGCAGCTGCTGGAGATGTTCGAGAGCAGCGCCGAACAGTCCCACCTGGTCTGGCACTTCGACCACGCCGGCGCGTACGTGCCGATCGAGTTCCAGACCCCGCTGGTGGACGAGGTGCTGCTGGCCTCCGGCGGTCCGCTCGGCTCCAGCCACGGGCTGCTGCGCGAACTGCAGGCCGTGGCACCGGCGCTGGGCATCGACCCGCTCAACCCGCCGACTCCGACCCGGCCGCTCGGCCCGACCGGCCTGGAGCAGCCGTTCGGGCCGCCGATCGACGACCTGCACCCCTTCGCCCGGGAGCGGCACGCCTGGTCGGGCCTGTACGCGGCGGCGACCAGGAGCGTCAGCCAGGGTTCGATGATCGTCTTCGCGTAGCGCCGTCCCGGCCGCCTACCGCAGCGGCCCCTCCGGCGGCCGCTGGCGCGGCATGGTGGGCCTGGTCCCCGGCGGCGGCAGCACCCGCACCTGGGCGCCCACCCCGGGCTCGGTGCGTCCGCCCCACGCCCCCGCGGACTGGGTGGGCAGCCGGGTCATCGACGCGCGGAACTCCAGCATCCACTCCGAGGTCTCGGTGCGGACCATGTCCGAGACGTCCTCGCAGAACCGGCGCAGCACGCCCAGACAGCGCTCGGCGGCCTCGCCCGCGGTGCCCTCGGTCGGGCCGAGCACCTCGCGCACGCACTCCGAGGCCCAGTCGAACTGGAAGGCCTCCAGTCGCCGTTGCAGCGCCTGGGCGGTGGAGATGTCCCGCATCCAGCCGGAGGTGAGCCCGAAGACCCGGTCCGCGCCGTAGCAGGCGGCGGAGAGCGCGAGGCCGACGTAGCCCCAGCCGGCGCCGTGGGTGACGGCGCCGGTCAGGTCCACCAGCGGGGCGGTCACCCCGCCCACCGCGAAGCCGGCCGACCCGAAGCGCAGCAGGCGCGCCCAGCGGCGCTTCCAGACCCGGTCCCGGCGGTACCACTCGATCGCCTCGACCGCCCGCTCCTCGGACCAGCGGTAGAGCTCCTCCAGCCGTTCGGCGGGCTCGCCCCAGTCCCCGAGCGGGAACTGGCGGGTGCTCAGATCGGTCCGACGGCGGGTGGAGGCCCGCCGGGCCACGGCTGCGGCGGGCTGGTCCTCCTCGCCGATCTCCTTGCCCCAGGCACTCTCCTCGGGCTGCATTTCCGGCTGGCTCACCTGTGGGGCTCCCTGTGGCGGGCGGGCGGCTTGGTCTGTCGGCGCATCGGCTGACATGACGTCTGCCGGTGGTTCTCCAACAGCACTTCTTACCGCCAAATGGCTGACCGTGGGGACGCTTCCCTGCTGATCGTTACCGGTTTCGGCCACCGGAACCCGAGGTGGGAGGGTTGCGGGGGGCGGCGAGATTTCACCCGTCCGAGCGAGGCCCCGGTGACCCGCCGTCCTGACCCGGGCACCCGCCGCGCATGTGGGCCCGCCGTTCTTGGAGGATCCTCCGAGGTCGTCGGCGTACGGACCGCTTCTCCTGGAGGATCGGACGATGGTTCGGCGGGACCGGAGAGCGGCCGGAACGGGCCACCGACTACGCTGCCTGGCGTGAAGGTCCTCGTCATCGGCGGCGGCGCCCGCGAACACGCCCTGTGCCGCTCCCTGTCCCAAGATCCCTCCGTGACCGAGTTGCACTGCGCCCCGGGCAACGCCGGGATCGCCCGGGTGGCGACCGTCCACCCGGTCGACCAGCTGGACGGCGCCCAGGTCACCGGGCTGGCCGCGAAGCTCGGCGCCGACCTGGTGGTGGTCGGCCCCGAGGCCCCGCTGGTGGCCGGCGTCGCGGACGCCGTGCGCGCGGCCGGCATCCCGGTCTTCGGCCCCTCCGGCGCGGCCGCGCAGCTGGAGGGCTCGAAGGCCTTCGCCAAGGACGTGATGGCCGGCGCCGGCGTGCCCACCGCCCGCTCCTACGTCTGCACCACCCCGGAGGAGGCAGCCGAGGCGCTGGACGCCTTCGGCGCCCCCTACGTGGTCAAGGACGACGGTCTGGCGGCCGGGAAGGGCGTCGTGGTCACCTCCGACCGCGCGGCCGCGTTGGCGCACGCCGCCTCCTGCGAGCGCGTGGTCATCGAGGAGTTCCTGGACGGCCCCGAGGTCTCGCTGTTCGCGATCACCGACGGCACCACCGTGCTGCCGCTGCAGCCCGCGCAGGACTTCAAGCGCGCGCTGGACGGCGACGAGGGCCCCAACACCGGCGGCATGGGCGCCTACTCGCCGCTGCCGTGGGCGCCGGCCGGGCTGGTCCAGGAGGTCCTGGACACCGTCCTGCAGCCGACCGTGGACGAGCTGCGCCGCCGCGGCACCGAGTTCTCCGGCCTGCTGTACGCGGGCCTGGCGCTCACCAGCCGCGGCACCCGGGTGATCGAGTTCAACGCCCGCTTCGGCGACCCGGAGACCCAGGTCGTGCTGGCCCGGCTGCGCACCCCGCTGGCCGGCGTCCTGCTAGCCTCCGCGACCGGCACCCTGGACCAGCTGGAGCCGCTGCGCTGGGACGAGGGGGCGGCCGTCACCGTGGTCGTCGCCTCCGAGGGCTACCCGGCCGCGCCGCGCACCGGCGACCCGATCGAGGGCCTGGCCGAGGCCGAGGCGGACGGCACCGCGTACGTGCTGCACGCCGGAACGAAGGCGGACGAGGACGGCCGGGTGCTCAGCGCCGGCGGCCGCGTCCTGTCGGTGACCGCGACCGGCGCCGACCTGGCCGAGGCGCGCGACCGCGCGTACGCGGCCGTGGAGCGGATCTCGCTCAAGGGCGGCCAGCACCGCACCGACATCGCGCTGAAGGCTGCCACCGCCTGAGGCACCGACGCCCCCGCGGCCCCCGTGCGAACCGCTCGCACGGGGGCCGCCGCGTCTTCCCGGGCGAGCGGTCCCCCTCCCGGGAGAGGCGGGCGGGCCTCCGAGAACGGCGGAACAACCCGCAGGGCGCAGCGCCCCCGGCGTTTCCGGGGCCGGAGCGGTTCCGGGGGCCGACGCACCGTTCGGCGGCCGGATTCCAGCCCATCGGGTGACAGCAACCGCATCCGGCTGACGCAACCGGGCGCCCGGCCTTATGGTGCGCTGGATCGCAGTGTGACGCGGCCGTGCGCCGGGGTCGCCGCCGGGTAGCGGCGTGCCCGCGGGGGGATGCTGGACGGCGATCGGCCGGGCGGTCGCCCGGTGCTTCGCACCGGACCGGTCCCGGGAGTCCGGGCGGCGTCACCGGAGCGATCCGGCGGCGTCACCGGGACGAGTGGAAACCGGGGCGATCCGGAACACCCGCCCGGACCGGGGCGTCGAAAATGTCAGTAGCGCCACACAGCATGCACTGCCGGGGATCGGATGCCTCCGCTTCCCGGTCGGAACTGATCGTTTCGAGTCGGCTCAGGGCCCGTAGGCGGGCGCCCGAGGGCTCCGAAGGGGGTGCCGCACCGTATGGCCGTCGACACCGCGCGCGCTCACGCCCAAGCGGTCCTGCGGGTCCGGGGCCTCGCCCTGGCCGCCGCAGTGCTGCCCGCCGCCGTCGCGGCGGTCCTGCTGGCCGGCCGGCTCACCGGCCGGATCGGGGCCGCCGGATCCTCCGACGCCGCCGGGTGGGACACCGCCCGCTGGGTGGTCTGCGTGATCGCCGCGCTCACCCTGCTGGTGGCCGGGCTGACCACCCGCGCCCTGCGCCGGGCCGTCCCGCCGCAGACCCCCGCCGTGCCGGTCGAGCGCGCCGCCGCCCCCGAGCTGTACCGGCTGATCGACGAACTGGCCGACCGGCTGGACGTCCCCGCGCCCTCCGCCGTGGCCCTCACCCCGGACTGCGACAGCTGGCTGGAGGACGTCCCCCTGCCGCGGCGCGCCCGCGCCCTGCGGCCGCACCCCGCGGGGCCCGCGCCGGTGCTCGTGATCGGCTCGCCCTTCCTCTGGTGGATGCGGGCCGGCGAACTGCGCGCCCTGCTCGCCCCCGTGGTGGCCGGCACCGCCGCCTCCGCCGACCCGGAGATCGCCGCCGCCCGCCGCTTCCTGCGCGGCCTGGACGCCTGTCTGGACTCCGGACCCGGCGCCACCGCCGGGCTCGGCGGCGCCACCCCGGCCGCCCCGCCCGCCCCGCCGCGCCGCGGCCCGGCCGGGCTGGCCGACCGGATCACCCGGCGGATCACCCGCCGGCTGCTGGGCGCCTGCCGCGGCCACTCCGCCGAACTGGAGCGGTCCGTCGCGAGCTGGGCCTCCGAGCAGGCCAGGACGGTCGACTACGGCCTGCGGATCGCCGCCCAGGAGCAGGTCGGCCTGGCGTACGCCGGCTGGGACCGGCTGCTCACCCGGGTCGCGCTGCCCGCCTGGCGGCTCGGTCGCCACCCCGCGCACCTGAACGCCGGTGTGGTCTCCGCGCTCACCGAGCTGTCCCGCCGCGACCGGCTGGCCGACGGCTACGGCACCCGGCTCGGCGACCGCCCCGCCTGCGACCTGCTGGAGGAGCCCGGCGCGGTCGACCGGGCGGTCTCCCGGCTCGCCGCCGACCTGTTCTTCGGCCGTCCGGCGGCCGGCACCTGGCACGAGCTGGAGTGGGCCGACTACCCGGCCGCGGCGGTGGACGCCGGCTGGCGGGCCAGGGCCGCCGCCCTGCAGGCCGCCCTGGACCGGCTGGCCCCGCAGGCCCGCCCGGGCGCCCCGACCCTGACCAGGCTGCTGGCCCGGCTCGCCGAGGGCGGCGGAGAGCAGCTGGCCGCCGCCCTGGCCGCGCAGCTCGCCCGCACCACCACCCCTGCCCCGCTGCTCGAACCGGACCGCACCGGCCGTGACCTGCTGGTCGACCACGTCACCGCGATGGTCTGCTGCGCCGCCGTGGACACCGCCGGCGGCGCCCCCGGCCTGGACTGGCTGGACGGCCCGGTGCTGCTGCTCGGCGGGGTCCGTCGCACCGACCTCGCCGCCCCGGTGGCCCAGGCCGTGGAGCAGGGCCAGGACGGCCCGCTGCGCGCCTGGCTGGACGCCGCGGAAGTCCGGCTGGAGAAACCCGTACGTCTCTGACGCCCCGTGCGTCCCTGGGCTCCGGGCGGCGCTCGGCGGTCCGGCACGCGCCCCCGGGGGCCCCGGCAGCCGGTCGTCTCCGCAGGCCGGAGGCCCTGTCCCGGAGGCGTGCGAGATTCCCGACACCAATTGCTACCGTGGGGTGACGGAGCGCCAGCACTGTGTGGTGTATTAGACCGCACGCACATCCGGGGGCACGTGCCAACCGGCCGGAAGTGCACCTGGGAGGGGCGCGTGGGGACCGAACTCAACCGCCGCTGGGAGTCGGGCACGCACGCTTACAGCGTCTCCGACCCCTTCGGCCAGGGCCCGCTGCCCTGGCTGCGCAGCCCCGACCAGTACCTGGCCGGGGCCGAGGGCACCGTGCCCTGGTACGTCTCGGTGGACGCGCCGGGCCAGCAGCCGCTGTCGGCGGGCGCGCGGCCCAAGCCGCCGGTCGGCACCCCGCAGAGCTCCAACGACGTGGACCAGCAGATCAAGGGCTTCGCCTCGGCCGGGGTGATCCGCCCCGGCGGCTCGGTGGACTTCAGGGTCACCGTCAACCCGCCCCGCGAGTTCACCGTGGACGTCTACCGGATCGGCCACTACGGCGGCGACGGCGCCCGCCACATGACGTCCAGTCCGCTGATCGCCGGGCTGGCCCAGCCCGCCCCGCTGGTGGTCGAGCGGACGGTCTCCTGCCACCACTGGTGGCACTCCTGGCGACTTCAGGTCCCGCTGCACTGGAAGCCCGGCGCGTACGTCGCGGTGCTGACCACCGCGGACATGCTGCACCGCAGCCACATCCCCTTCACCGTGAGGGACTTCGCCGATCACGGGCACACCGCCGAGCTGCTCCTGGTGCTCCCGGACGTGACCTGGCAGGCGTACAACCTGTTCCCCGAGGACGGCCGCACCGGCGCCAGCCTCTACCACGCCTGGGACGGACTGGGCGGCCTGGTCGGCGAGTCCGAGGCGGCCGTCACGGTCTCCTTCGACCGCCCGCACGCCACCGCGGGGCTGCCGCTGCACGTCGGTCACGCCTACGACTTCATCCGCTGGGCCGAGCGCTACGGCTACGACCTCTCCTACGCCACGGCCACCGACCTGCACGCCGGCCAGGTGGACCCGTCCGAGCACCGGGCGCTGGTCTTCCCCGGCCACGACGAGTACTGGTCCGAGCCGATGCGCCGGGCCGTCGAGCGGGCCCGGGACGGCGGCACCTCGCTGGTCTTCCTGTCCGCCAACACCATGTACTGGCGGGTCGAGCTGAGCGCCGCCGCCTCCGGCGAGCCCAACCGGCTGCTGAACTGCCGCAAGCGGCAGAAGCCCGGCCCCGGCAGCCCGGCGGCCGGGGTGCCCGGCGCGGCCAGCGCGCTGTGGCGCGACGCCGGCGAGCCCGAGCAGCACCTGCTCGGGGTGCAGTACTCGGGCCGGGTCGCCGCGCCCGTCCCGCTGGTCGCCCGGCACACCGCGCACTGGCTCTGGGACGGCACCGGCCTGCAGGAGGGCGACGAACTGCCCGGCCTGGTCGCGGGGGAGGCCGACCGGTACTACCCGAAGGTCGCGCTGCCCGAGCACACCGAGCGGGTGCTGCTGGCCCACTCGCCGTACCGGGACCTGGCCGGCCGCACCCGCTACCAGGAGACCTCGCTCTACCGGGCGCCCAGCGGTGCGTACGTCTTCGCGGCCGGCACCTTCGCCTGGTCACCCGCGCTCGGCCGCCCCGGCCTCACCGACGAACGGGTCCAGCGGGCCACCGCCAACCTGCTGGACCGGCTCTGCAAGAACTAGGGCCGGGCCCTCGGGCCCGGGCGGGCGTGAAAGACTGCGGGGGCAGTGACCTCCCCTTTCGCGGTGCCCCACGCCCGTGAACGACCCCTGAGGACTGAGACACCTTGAGCGGATTTGTCACCAAGCCCGAGCCGGTTCAGGTACCCGGCCTGGTCCACCTGCACACCGGCAAGGTGCGCGACCTGTACCGCACCGGATCGGGCGAGCTGGTGATGGTCGCCAGCGACCGGATGTCCGCCCACGACTGGGTGCTGCCGAACGAGATCCCGGACAAGGGGCGGGTGCTCACCCAGCTCTCGCTGTGGTGGTTCGAGCGGATCGCCGACATCGTCCCCAACCACGTGATCTCCACCGAGGTCCCGGTCGGCGCCCCCGCCGACTGGAAGGGCCGCACGCTGATCTGCAAGAGCCTGGACATGATCCCGGTCGAGGCGGTCGCCCGCGGCTACCTGGCGGGCTCCGGCCTGACCGAGTACCGGGAGAGCCGCACGGTCTGCGGCGTCGCCCTGCCGGAGGGCCTGGAGAACAGCTCCGAGCTGCCCGCCCCGATCTACACCCCGGCCCTCAAGGCCGAGGTCGGCGAGCACGACGAGAACGTCCCCTACGAGGAGACGGCCCGCCGGATCGGCGCCGAGCTGGCCGCCCAGGTGCGGCGCACCACCCTGGACGTCTACGCCCGGGCCCGGGACATCGCCCGCGACCGCGGCATCATCCTGGCCGACACCAAGTTCGAGTTCGGCCTGCTGGACGGCGAGCTGGTGATCGGCGACGAGGTGCTCACCCCGGACTCCTCCCGCTACTGGCCGGCCGACGAGTACCGGCCGGGCCGCTCGCAGGCCTCCTTCGACAAGCAGCTGATCCGCGACTGGCTGGTCTCCCCGGCCTCCGGCTGGGACCGCCACAGCGAGCAGCCGCCGCCGGAGCTCCCGGCCGAGCTGGTCGAGCGGACCCGCGCCAAGTACATCGAGGTGTACGAGCGGCTGACCGGCACCAGCTGGGTCTGAGCCGAACGCGAGGCCAGGGCCTGTCCGGCGGATCCCGCGGGCGCGCGGCGCCGGACAGGCCCTAGATCCAATGCCGGTGACTTAGGTCGCGTCCGCTCTGGTGATCGTGGTGACTGCGGGGGTTGGTGGCGGCCAGTCGCGGTGTTGGGCGCGTTTGAGGGGCCAGTTGGACATCT